>JAGXAD010000072.1 GCA_018971745.1 Patescibacteria group bacterium | reverse complement strand
AACACAAATAAATCATTGCTTTTGCTGAACTCCTGTGCCGTCGGAACGAAACACAAACAGCCGGTACCCGAAAAAATTCCAGATAAAGGACACCGGAATGCCGATGGCAAGCGCGATGTTCGCCCACGCTTTCGGGTCAATGCCGCCGCGGGGACCGATAATATTAACAATGGTATGAAAAATAACGAGATTTACGATGGCTCCGGAAATGCTTACGGCAAAAAACTGAATGTATTCGGCGGTTGTTTTCTGCGCCTGTCCGCCCGCGAATGTCCAATACTTGTTCCAAAAAAAACTGTTGGTAACGACAATAACAAATGAAATTACTGCGAACACATCCGCGACATATCCCGAAGCAATGCCTGACCACAAAATCAAAATGTTAATGATGGCAAGATTCAAAATCGTATTGAATACGCCAATCAAGCCGTAGCGCGCAACCTGAATCATCACCGGAAACCGCCTACTCAACAAAAATAAAATCCAGTAGCCCAAAACCGTAAGCGCGGGCAGAATCACCGCAAACCACCAAAAAAACAGCGGCACCGGAATTTTATCCAAATGCAATTTCTCAAAAAAACGAAGCGACAACTGCACCGGCACGAGCGACAAAAAAATCAGCTCGCCCAGCGCCGCGCTTATGACAATGTCCGATGTTCGCATACGGTTCATACGAAAAAATTAAAAAAATGTATAAATTTATCCATTAAACTCTTCGCTTGATTTTGCCGCGTGGCGCGCGGCGATTTCCGATTCCACTTCTTCACGGGGACGGCCATATTTCAAAGCGGAAAGCGATTTCATGTTTTCAATTGCGCTCCTGTCCCCCTGAGCCGGCGGATAGGTTTTCATGCTGAACGGAGCGCTGGTTTTTCCGCGAATCAATAATTTTACATAGCAATTATAATTATCAATGTTCAGCAAATCGTCCTCGCCAAACACCGGCCCAAACTGCTTTGCCATAAATTCCGCATCATCCGACCCGATGCGAAACGAAACCATTGACCCGACATTGCCAAACACCGCTTTTTTGATTTGTTCCTCCAACTGCCCGATAAACTGGTGCGAGAGCGTCAGGTTCAGGCGATACTTGCGGGCTTCCGACAAAATCGTGGCAATAGACGGCGTGGTTACATTGTGAAACTCGTCTATATACAGGTAGAAATCACCCCGTTCGCCTTCCGAAACATCGGCGCGCGACAATGCGCTAAGCAAAAGTTTCCCGACCATAATCAACCCGATGAGCGACGAATTCAATTCTCCCAATTTGCCTTTGGACAAATTAATGAGCAGAATTTTTTTTGCATCCATCACATCGCGGAAATTAAACGCTGATTTCTCCTGGCTGATAATCGGACGCATAATTTCGTTCGCCAAAAAGGTGTCAAACTTTGAAGTAATGTAGGGCACCATATTCTGCAAACTTGATTCGCCTCCTGCTTTCTCGACAATCTGCCGCCAGAAAGTCGTAACAACCACATTGTTGCAATGCGACAATTTCAAATCGCGGAATTGTTTGTCCACCATCACGCGCTCAATATCAAGGAGCGTATTGCCTGACGACGGGTCCTCCATCACAAGGAGCGCAGAGTTGCGAAAATACTGCTCAAACATCGGACCCATAGATTCCGGAATCGCGCCGTAGAGTTTGAGAAAAATACTGAAGAGTTCGTTCACCACCAAAGTTTTCTGCTCCGGAAACCGGCTGTCGTATTCAAGCATATTCAAACCCATGGGGCGCGACACATCGCCCGGATTAAAATAAATTACATCGTCTCTACGATTCTGCGGAATAAATCCCAAAATTTTCTCAACCGTATCGCCGTGCGGGTCAATAAAGCATACGCCCTTGCCCGATTCAATGTCCTGCCGGATACAATTTTCCAAAAACACGGTCTTGCCGGTGCCGGTCTGCCCGATCACATACAAATGGCGCCTCCTGTCCTCATCCAAAAACCGAATCGGCGCGTCAACGCCGCGATACGAATTGTAACCCATAACCACGCCCTCGCGCGGCGCGTCAGCCGGAGCCGGAGCTTCTTTTGCGGCTGCGATTTTAATTTTTGGCGTATCAAGCGGCACATTCGGAAAATGATACACGCTTGCCATTTCTTCGCTGTTTAAAATAATATGGCGCTTGGCATCAAACACGCGGAATGAAAACTTATAGAGAAAATCTTTCAAGCTGGCGCCCTTTCGCTCTTCAATTTTGAAACTGTTCAAGTGCGGGTCCGTAAACTGCGCAAAATTGCCTTCAAGATTATGCAAAATTTCCTGCGCGCGCGCTTCCGTAGGGGCGGACGCCACAAGCCGTATGTTTGCCGAAAACAAAATTTTATTTGCTTTGGCTTCAATGGTACGCACCATTTCTTCCTCCTGAGGCGTTAATTTTTTTGGCTCTTTCTGGGGCTTTGGCTTATTCGGATCTTCGCGGCGCGCCGCAAGCAATTTCAGCGCGTCAAAAAAACTTCCTTTTTCTTCAGCCAAAAAAATTTCTTTTGCGTGCGACAGAATATGTTGCGTCCAATGTACCGGAGCCGGCATCGCAACCAGCTGAAATGCGGCCCCCTCGCCTGATTCCGCAAGTTTTGAAAAAGCGTTCGTGATTGATTTCATCGGATCAGACGGCAGGGCGCGATACGAACGAATCGGCAAAAATTGATTTTTTGAAAACAAAACTTCCGATGCCACGGTTACGCCGTCAGGATTGAAAATATTGTAATCGCGCGCGTATGTTACCTGCGATTCCGGAAACACGCCCTGAATAATTTTTTCAACCGTGCCGCTTAAGCGCTTGGGTACGGCAATGTAAAACGAAATTTCCTCGCCAATGTGCGGCACCGTCAGTTCCAGCGCGAAACTCGGCGCCCCGTACCAAAATTCGCGCCACGCGGAGTCCTTCACATTTTTCAAATTTGCAAACACATTTTCCATCATGCCGATTTTTTCTCTGATTTGATCCGGCATCAACTGGCTTTGCGCCTCATGTATTTTGGGGAACGCTACCAGCAACAATTGCAAATTAAGCGAACGCCAAATCTGGTGCCTGCGCGAAAACCGTCGCCCCGTCCACCACGCCAAAAAACCCGCGCCGATAATCACGACGGCTGCGACATAAAGAATGAGTCCTAAATAATCGTAAACGATGGACATAAATTACAACGCCTTGATTTCTTTTGCCTGCACAAGTTTTTGGTAATACTCGTCCGCCAGGCGATCATGCAAGGCGTCAAGCAGCCACGGGGTTTCGCGGCCCGCTTTTGCAACCGCGCCCATTAATCCGTGCATCATGGAAAAATCAACCAGAATCTGCAACTGCCGTTCGTGCATAATTTTATGTTGTGGGTCATCGGACGGCTTTGTGCGGGATGGTTGCGATACTGCGCCGCTTGCGCCGCCGCCTGAAGAAGGCGACAATGCTTCTTTGTATTTTTCGGAAAAAACTTCCTGAAAAATTTCCTTATGCTCTTTGGTTTCGCCGCGCTCAAGTAGGGCCTTCTTTTTTTCTTCAAGAAGACGGGACAATTCCTGAATTTCCGCTTCCGGATTTTGTTCTTTTGTTTGATTTAATTCAACCATATTGCGCCTTTTTCCAACATTACCATAATGCCTTTATTATAGTAAAATAAAAGCAATGAGTAAAATGTCGTACATTATGCTATTGCTGATTCTCCTTTTGGGGGCGTTTTTTCGTTTTTATGATTTGCAAACCCTGCCGCCCGGGCTTTACCCGGACGAGGCAATGAACGGCTCAAACGCCTTGCAGGCAATTCATACCGGCGAATTTAAATTATTTTATCCTGAAAATAACGGCAGGGAAGGACTCTTCATCAACATCCAAGCGTTGTCAATTTGGCTTTTGGGCACGACTGCACGGGCGCTGCGGATCGTGAGCGCAATCTTTGGAACATTAACGATACTCGGCGTATATTTTTTTACGAAGGAATTATTCTCCGTTCTGTGGTCGCAAAGTCAAAATCAAAAATCAAAAATCCAAAATGACAATTTAAAATTAAAAAAGGCACCCATAAGATGGGCTACCAAAATTTTGCATTTTGATTTTTGCATTTTGCATTCCAGTACCGAAGACGGCGCAATCCCAAGAAACACAACCATCGCCCTCCTTGCAAGTTTTTTTATTGCAACCTCCTACTGGCACATTAATTTTTCCCGCATCGGGTTTCGCGCAATCATGCTTCCGTTTCTGCTTTCATTCGGGCTGTACTGGTTATTAAAAGGATTGCGCACCGAAAACATTTGGTCGCTTACCCTTGCTGGAATTTTTATCGGCGCGGGATTTCACAGCTACATCGCGTTTCGCTTTGTGCCGTTTATCATTGCGGTGCCGATGGCGTGGTATCTGCGACAATATCAAATTCAAAATGCAAAACTCAAAAATCAAAATGACCCCGAACAAATTGCTTCGCAATTTAACGGGGCGAGCAATTCAAAATTCAAAATAACGA
>JAGXAD010000071.1 GCA_018971745.1 Patescibacteria group bacterium | reverse complement strand
CGGGATAGCCATTTGGGTCAATCAAAAACACGCTGTCTGAAGGTGTGTTGCGGACAATCCAATCATACAATCTCTGCCTGCAGGTCTGACCTTCAACCAAAGTTTGATCAAAATTATTTTTGTGATACAAAAGTTGCTTAAAAGAATTTATTTTTGAATATGCGACAACAACGGCTCCCACAAAAATCAATAGCCCGACGATGCCGGCAACAGCGCGCCGTTTCCTGGTTTGAAATTTTAAAAATTTCCACGCATACGAAAGAATGTACCCGAGATACAAGTAAAAAATAAAATACGCGTACGAAAACCCTCTTGGGTCGTGCACCAAATCGGTTCTTTTGTGAAATACCAGCATCAAAATCTGATTCAACGAGGAAATTGCAATCGTTACCGCGGCAATCGCAATAAAAAGCGCGATGCTCATGCGATCATAATCATTTAATTCTCCCTCCTTATGCTTGCGGTACCACAACACTCCGACAAAAACCGCAAAAAACGGCCAAAACAAATACCAACGGTCAAGAAAATATCCTTTGTATGTCGCAAGCATTCCCCAAGGAGACATGTGCGGATGCGCAATCCAAAGCGCCTTAATGTATTCGGCATCAGGCAGGCGCAAAGCCGGCGCAGGATATAAAAACCAGTGTTGAATAATAAACGGCAAAATCCCGAGCGCGGCGCACGCTCCGCACACGGCAACGCGCCCGATATTTTTTAGATTGATGCCGCCAAGCAGTAACAAAGTAACGCCGAGTATTAAAGTAATGTAGAAAGCCGAGACCTGATGAATGATTCCCAAAATTCCGAACGCGAAAAAAACAAAAAAGACGAGCCGCGTTTTCCAGTATTTGTAAAACAGCAAAAAAAGGTATGGGAAAAAAGGGAAAGTAAACCACCGCGCAACCATTCCAGACGGTCCCGGAATGCCGAAGTCGCCGCGCAAAATTTCTCCAATATAGGTTGCGGAAACCAATGCAACAACAAGAGCAAAGAAAAAAGGAACACCTAATTCGTACAAAAACAAAAACATTCCGAAGGTAAAAATAAAAAATGCAATGGGCACCGCGTCGCGATAGGTTTGTTCGGAGCGGCCGGTGAACCGGTTCAAAAAAAACAGCAGGTCAATGAACGGATTGTAATGATTCAGATATTCATTACTCCCGTACAAATAATCCCGCGAAAAGAGCTGCGGGTTTTCCGCCTTCATCATAACGGTTTCGTCGTGCAGCTGGTCAAGATGCAGCATATTCGGTATCGCGACAAAATTTACCGCAAGCGATGCGGCAAAAATAACCAACGCGGCAATCAAAATTAAAATGTAGGGCTTTTTTAGTTCTTGTAAAACGTTTTGAAAATTCATAAACGGCAACAAAGGTTAGAGCGCGGTTACATAATTAAAATGTTTCATAACATCGCCGTATTTTTTTTCAATGCGGGCAATGCTTTCCCGTTCCAATTCCGATTTCCATCCTTCGGCCTTACCTATCCGGATAAATCGCTCTTTGGGCGCGAGGATGTCGGCATAGGCCTCTGAACCATACTCAGCTTCATCTTGTTTCATTGATTCAAAACCTGAACGCAAAACCGCCGTATCAATGTCAGACGACTCCAATCGAAATCCGATAAATCGCCCAACCTCAACAAGCACGCTCCGCAAATCGTTCCGCATTGCTTCGTAAGTAACCGTCAATACGGGCTGGCGCTTGGCGCGCCGAATCCATGCGCGAACCTGCGCGTCCCACTCAAGTATATCGGGCTCAAAATCGACAACATGTCCGTTGCTTACGTATTCCTGAACAAATTCTTGCAATGTTTTTGGTTCTTCCTGACAAAAAACAAGATAATGATGATAATACGAAACCAGCACGGCGCGCGGGTCGCGCACAAGATAAATCACTTTCGGATAATCGTCTGGATAACGCGGCTGTTCATTTCTGAACACGCGTGGATTATGCAGAGTATTAAAATTCGCTATCGCATAATCCCGGCCGTGAACGGTCGGAACAAATTGTTTCAGATTTGAAAGGTGAATCCGCTCCGCCTGATCTTTATTCAACAACATCGCAATGGCGTATGCGAGCCAAGTATTGCCCGATTTCGGATGGCCAACCAAAAACACGTCGCTGTTGCGAAGATCTTTTAAAAAAACTTGTCTTCGCCACTTCTCCCGCAACGATACAGGAAGAAATGGAGAACAGCGGTTAAATGCGATGCGGGAAATTTTATTCATAGAAAAAAGTGTTCAAAAAAACAAGTTATCAATATCGTGTGTTACAAGATAAGCAAACATACTTCGTCATTATATCTGTCCTCTCGCGAAGAATCAAGGCGGAACACGGCGCGTAATCATCAGCTCAAATTGACTGCTAAAAGCTTTTATGATAAAATAACAAATACATTTTCCTCCAACAACCATTATGAATAAATCAAGTCGCACAGAAACAAAAATAAAAAATTATGCCGACCTTCTGCACCCGCTGAAAAAAATCAGAGCATCAGCCGATGCACTCCAAGACGCACGAAACATCAGCCACGGCATTTACGCCCCGCTCAAAGGATTTCTCCGCAGAGCCGATTTTCAATCCGTGCTCAATGCGATGCGCCTCACCGATAACACCATCTGGAGCATTCCGATTGTTTTTGATGTTTCCGAATCCGAATACGAACAAATAAAAAACGAAACGGCCGTTGCTCTGCTTGACCATCGCGCGGAGACAAAAGCAATTCTTGAGAAAATTGAAATATATCCGTACGACAAAAAAGAATACGCGAGAAAAGTGTTCGGCACGACCGACCCGACACATCCCGGGGTGCAAGAAATTTTTGAAAAAGGGCCGTATTTGGTCGGAGGCAATATTCAGTACCTCGGCAATGACCGCGAACCGTTTTCCGAAACGTACTTCACGCCCGCAGAAACCAAAGCGCTGTTTCAAAAACGGGGCTGGAAAACCATAGTTGCGTTTCAGACCCGCAATGTGCCACACCGCAGCCACGAATATCTGCAAAAAACTGCACTGCAAAATGTTGACGGCCTTTTTATACAGCCGGTCATCGGCAAAAAAAAGCCGGGCGATTTCAAAGACGAATTGATTATCCAGTGCTACCGGGAACTTCTAAAAAATTATTATCCGGAAAACAGATATGTATTCGGCATATTACCCATGAAGATGAATTATGCCGGGCCGCGAGACGCCATTTTTCACGCGCTCATCAGAAAAAATTACGGCTGCACGCACTTTATCGTCGGCAGAGACCACGCAGGCGTAGGAAATTTTTATCATCCCTTTGCGGCGCAGGAAATTTTTAAAAACTTCCGTCCTAAAGAAATCGGCATCACAATTCTGCCCTACGACAATGCGGCCTACTGCACCGCATGCGGCGAATTTACGACTCCCAAAACATGCAGCCACCCGGACTCCCAAAAACTGGCATTGAGCGGAACCAAAGTACGCGCCATGGTGCAGAACAAAGAGCCCTTGCCGGAACATTTCACCCGCCCGGAAATCGCAAACATTATTCGTAACCACCCAAACCCCTTTGTTGCGTAAAGAAAAAAAATTTGTCGTGTGGCTAACCGGCCTTTCTGGATCAGGCAAAACCACGATTGCGCAGGCGGTCCGCGAGGAACTTGCCCAGCACAACATACCCGCGCATCATCTTGACGGCGATGAAGTGCGACAGGCATCCCATGAAAAACTCGGATTCTCGCGTGATGACCGGAACAAAAACATCCGTCTGGCAATTCAACTTGCTGAAAGATACCAAAAACAAGACACGCCTGTTATTGCAAGTTTTATCTCGCCCTATCGTGAACATCGAGCGTGGGCACGGCAAGCACTTCATAATTTTATTGAAGTGTTCATTGACGCGCCCTTGAACATTTGTGAATCGCGCGACCCGAAGGGGCTCTACAAAAAAGCGCGCGCCGGAGCAATTCAATCGTTTACCGGAATCGACGACCCATATGAGACACCGCTTGCGCCAGACATTCATCTTCAAACTCATTTGCAATCCGTTCCCGAATGCGCAAACAAAATTATATCGCATCTCAAAAACCGCAACCTGATATAGGTTGCGGTTTTTTATTGCCGCATCGCGGGTTATGAGCGCGGAAGTATTTCATCATAACGAACAACATAACGCGCCACAGTACGATCCCACGAAAATGCGCGCGCCCGCGCAATACTTTGTCGACTCATCTCGCCAAGCAAAACAGGGTCTTGCAACAGCCACTCAAGGAAATTTTTCATGCCGCCAACATCGCCTTGACGCACCAAAAAACCATTTTGTACATCAGTAATAATGTCATCCATGCCGGAAGGCGTCGTGCCGATGACCGGAATGCCCGCCGCGTTTGCTTCAAGCAGTACCAACCCGAACCCTTCAAACGCACCACCCACCTCAACGGAAGGCAACAAAAAAATCTTTGCTTCTGCGTACAATTCAAAAAGTTTATCCCCTGAAACATCGCCTAAAAATAAAACATATTTTTCTGCGCCGCGTTGCGCAACGAACGACTGCAATTCACGAAAATAGC
>JAGXAD010000070.1 GCA_018971745.1 Patescibacteria group bacterium | reverse complement strand
CTTCGGTCGGATTGTCACACGCCGCCGAAAAAATCACTCTTGCCAATTTTGATGTGGAAGAGGGGGGGAGGTTTCCTTTCAAAGATAATTTTTTTGATGTCATTACCATGCTTGCGGTGTTTGAGCATATTGAGCCGGAAAAAATTGCCGCGGTGCTTGCGGAAATTAAACGGATGCTTAAGCCGGGAGGTGTTTTTATTATGACAACGCCATGCCCGTGGTCTGATAAACTTTTGCGGTATATGGCGCGGCTTGGTTTGGTCAGCGCGGTTGAAATTGCGGAGCACAAAGGCGCTTATGGCCAAGGAGACATTGCGTCGTATCTGAAACAAGGCGGATTTGATTCGGTAAAGATGCAATTCGGCTATTTTGAATTTTTTTTGAACAATTGGGCGATTGCGAAAAAGTAATTTGTACAGCTCGCGGCGCGAAGTTTACTATTTACTTTACAATTGTATCTGACTACTTGACAATTATTTTCTTATGAAATCAGAAAAAAAATTTGTTTGGATAATGCTTCTATGCATTCTGGCTGCGGGTGCCGCAATTCGCTACCGTTCGCTTTCGTGGAACCGGTACGAGCACGGCGACATTGCGCTTTACGGTAGTGCGGCCGAATCAATCGTGCGTGAAGGAAATTTTCGCGTGCCTTTTGATTTGTCGTCCCCGCATTGGTATTCGGTGCAAAAACTTGGCGGAAGATTTTACGAACTGTACCCTTTGTGGTCAATCATCGGCGCCGGAGGAATTAAACTCGTCAGTCTTTCAGGATTTCAATCGTTGAAACTTTTTTCTTTTCTGGCGGGCATTGCGCTTATTGCAGTTTCGTTTTTTGTCGGCAAGGCGTTTGCCAATGCGCGCGTCGGTATGTTTTGCGCGGCTTGCGCGTCGTTTTCATATCTCCTGACAGATTATTCCGCAAACGGAGCGTTTTACGGATTTCAGGCGATGCTCTATCTTTTGCTGGTCTGGATTTTGTATCGGTTGCAGACCTTGCGCCATGTTTTGCTTGCCGGTGTCGTGATGGGTTTAGCGCTTCTGGTGAATTTTCAAAGCGTGGCTTTGGTTCCCGCATTTGTCGCGTTTTTATTTTTGGAATATCGGCGTGATTTAAAAAAGTTTTTTGTTTTTTCTTTGACGGGCTTGGGGATCGTATTTGTAATGTTTCTGCCGTGGCTGATTCGCGAATACATTTTATTTGGAAATCCTTTTTATTTTATTGAGTTTGCCGCGACCTATACCTGGCAGAAAATAGGAGCTCTGACCGTAATCAAAGATAATGTTAAAATGCTGGTAAAAAGCAAAGAGCTTTATCTTGCTTTGTTGAAAAAAACGCTTTTCTTTTGGCTGCCGCACAATTTGCATTATGTCAACCGGAAACTTTTTATTCTGACGCCGATGGCATATATTGGCGCGTGGTTTTTGGGGATTGAGGCGTGGTTTTCCGGAACAAACAAAGAGATGATTCGCAAAGTTGCGCTGATATTTCTTGTGCTGTTTTTTCACATTTTGCTTTCCGTGATATTTCCCATTGTAAAATTCAGATATTTTGTGCCCATGGTTCCGCTTGTTTTTTTGGCTGGAGGCATTTATTTTGATATGCAGAAACCACGGTTGCGGAACATTCTGATGGCCGGAACGATTATATTGGTGTTGGCCGGATCGTGGCTGACTTACCGCTCCGTGCCGTCGCATACCTATTATTATGACGGAGCGATTACCACGGATATTTTCGGGAATCAGGGCGAGCGCGATTTTATTCAAGCCGCACAGGATAACGCGTCCGTTGAAGAATAACGATGAATGTATTAAAACAAAACCGCATAAAATTTTTTCTGCAGGCGCTGGTAATTCTGATTATGATATTCACTTTGATTGAAGGCGTATTGATGCGCCTGACCTTGTGATGTATGCGCATTTTACTTATCAATGACCATTATCCGCCGGAAGGAGGCGGCACCGCGCAAGTTGTGAAAAATCTTGCCGAAGGATTTACGCAAGCCGGGCATGATGTTCTGGCGCTTGCTTCGTGTGATGACAAGGTAAGTTCGGAAATCGCTTTGTCGGGCGGCGGAAGAGTGCGATTTTTGCCGGTCCGTTACCCATTGCGCCTGCGCTCGTATTTAAGTTTGTGGAATCCGAAAGCCGTTGTTGAACTCAAACGGGAAGTTGAAAAATTTGTTCCTGATGTAATTTTTGTTCATAACATTCACAGTTATTTTTCCTATCGTTCGCTTGTACTTCTGAAAAAAGTCGGCGTGCCTCTTGTGCTGACGCTCCATGATGTAATGACGATTGCGTACGGCAAAGCGTGGCCCCGCGAAAAAAAATGCGAGACCTCGTGGCGCATTTCGTGGTTTGATAATTTGAAAAAAGCAAGAAAGCAATATAATCCGTTTCGTTCTTTTTTCGTGAAGCGTTGCTTGAAGTTTTCCGACCGCATCCTTTGCGTGAGTGAAGCGCTTCGTAAGGTTCTCGCGGAAAACGGGATTATCGCGGACGGCGTGGCGCACAACGGTTTGCCGCAGGATGTTCTATGCCAAATGAAACAGAAGCCGTTTGAGTCGCATGCGGTGCGTTCCGTTTTGGATAAGATTCAACGAGAGCATAAAAAAATAATTTTGTTCGGGGGGCGCTTGAGTCCCGCAAAAGGAGGAAAAGAACTGTTGTCAGCAGTGCGGCATTTGTTGAAGCAATACGGCGCCGCATTAGTTGTTGCGGGCGAAGGTCCGGAAAAAATCCGTTTGCAGGCAATGGCGAATCGTTACGGCTTGCAGAATGAAATATTTTTTTTGGGCCAAGTAAGCGAAGCTGACATGCACGCGCTTTATTCGTCCGCGTATTGCGTTCTTGTGCCTTCAATTTCGTTTGATTCTTTTCCGACCATGAATCTTGAAGCAATGCAGCACAAAAAGCCGGTTGTGGCGGGATGTTTTGGCGGAAGCCGCGAGGCGGTTGCGGACGGCAAAACCGGCTATATCGTAAATCCGTACGATATTTCGGCGCTGGGGTCTGTCGTTGGAAAACTTTTGTTATCTCCGGAACTTGCGCATGCTATGGGCGAAGCCGGATACGATCGCCTGATGCAAAATTTTACGGTTAAAGAGCAAGTAAAAAAATTGTTGGCAATTGCGGAAGAAATCAAACACAATGAAAACCAATCAGCAAAATAAATTTTCGGATAAGAATTCTGTTTTATTCACGACAAGCTGGGACGACGGGCACATTCTGGACATTCGCGTTGCGGAAATGCTTGAGCGATACAACTTGCAGGGAACTTTTTACGTTAATCAGTATCGGGGAGACAATAATTTTTTAGCGCCTGAACGCATACGGGAATTATCAAGCAGGTTTGAAATCGGCGCGCATACTCTGACGCATCCGGATTTGACAAAATTAAACGAACAAAATCTGCAAGAGGAAATTCAGGGAAGTAAAAAATATTTGGAAGACATACTCGGCAAAGAAGTTTTGATGTTTTGCTATCCGAAGGGGTTGTATTCCGAAATGGTAAAGCGCTATGTCGCATCAGCCGGATTTCTTGGCGCGCGCACGGTTGTAAAATATGTGTTTGCGCGCCCGGAGGACCCTTTTGCAATGGGAACGACCGTGCATGCGTATCCGTGGCCTCTGCGCAAAAAAGACGCGGAACATTATTTGTTGGGGCGGCATTTGTTCCAACCGGTAGAACATGATTTTGGAAAATTTTTAAAAACCGCGCCGCCGCTTCGCGCGTTTATTTCATGGCAGGCGTACGCGCGGCATTTGTTTGATTACGCGCTTTCTCACGGAGATTATTTTCATCTCTGGGGACATTCCTGGGAAATTGAAAAATACGGAATGTGGGAAGAACTTGATGAATTTTTCCGCTACGCAAGCGCGCGATTGAGAGACGGAGTCATTTCGGTTTCCAACAGCGAAATTGTAAAAGTAGATAACGGATAAGTTTCTTAATGGCCGGCAGCCGTAAAAAAATTTGTTATTTTATTGATACGTTAAGCCCTCATTCCGGTTGGGGTCGGCTTGCCGATGAAGTAATTAATCGCGTTGAAAAAACAGGCGGTTACGAAGTTGTAATTTTGACGCGGGTGTCGTCCGGAGATCCTCGCGAGCGCGCAGTTTTGGCATCCGGCTTATGGGGCATGGCGCGGTCAGTCGTACGAGCCCGCGCGCTGATGCGCGATTGTGATATCGCGCATGCGTTTGACGGCTGGCCCAATTCAGTGATTGCGTATGCTGCGTGCTTGTTTTCAAAAAAATCTTTGTACATTACCGCAATCGGAACTTATTCGGTTCTGCCGCTGGATTTTTTAGTGCAGGGATTTTTATTGCGGCGGGCGTATCGCGCGGCAAAAAAAATTTTTGCCATATCAAATTATACCAGAAAAAAAATTTTGGAACGCGTGTATTTACAAAATATGGAAACGGTTAATCTCGGCGTTGATTTTAAAAAATTTCATCGCGCGTATCATGACCCCGCGAAAAAGAAAAATATTATTTTGAGCGTCGGAGAAATAAAAGCGCGCAAAGGATATCGCGTGGCAGTTGAAGCCGTATTGCGCCT
>JAGXAD010000069.1 GCA_018971745.1 Patescibacteria group bacterium | reverse complement strand
AAAACGAAAAGACGGCCGCGCAGGATTGGTTTCATCAATATTGGTAACATCGCACATTACGCCAATGGGAAACGGAGTGTTGTCTTTTAAGTTCGGTTGTACGATGAGAAACGGTTTTTCTTTTAAAAAAGCAAAAAACTGTTGCGTTTCCGAATCTGCCTCCATCCAAATGGAGAATGCCGAAGAAGGAAAAAAAACTCCATCGTTTGTTTTGAGCACTGCCACGATTTCAGGAATTTTTGGAATGAGATTTTTTTGTAAATCCTGTTTTGAGGGATGATTTTGATCTTGCGCTTTTTTGCTATTCGGTTTTTTCGGAGGCATTGTGCGGTCTCCTTTATTTTTAATTTTCAAGAAATCTAATGATACCGTATCATTATAGGAAAAAAAAGAAAATTGACCCCGCACTGAAAAAATGGTATGGCGCGTAACGCCATACTATTTTTAGCGCGCAAATATATTTGCGCGGGGCTAACAAAATATGTCTTATGTTAAAACCCCCTCGTAATTGAGGGGGCTAAAAATTATTTTTTTCTTTTTGGTTTTTGAAAGTTTACGGGAAGCGTACGGGTGATTTCGTGCGCCAGGCCGTAGCGCACCGCTTCTTCCGCGGAAAGCGTTTTGAAATCATGCATAAATTTTTTTATTTGTCGGGCCGAAAGTTTGGTGTTTTCTTCGATTATTTTTTTTAGCGCCTGATTTATATTGAGAAAATAGCCGCTTTCCCGTTTTAAGAAATCTTCATCTAATTCGTTGTGGCTATCTCCCACCGCCCAGTGAAATATAAGGCGAGTTTGCGGCAAAAGAAGCCGTTTGCTTCCGGCAAGATAAATAATTAATCCGCCGGACGCAAGGTGTCCGTAGCCAATCGTAGTGATTGGCACGGGTGACATTTTTATGAGATCATAGATTGCGGTTGCTGCCGATATATCTCCTCCATAACTGCAGATAAATAAAGTAATTGGCTTAGATTTTTTGAAAAAATCAAAAAGGGAGGTGTGAAAATTTGCAAGCTGTTTTTGATTAATGCCGCCGATAAAACCAATGGTTCGGGTTTTTTCGTCGTGGATAATTTCTCCGCTGTCGTCACTGTAGCCATATTCTTCGGTTTCGTGCTTGTCTTGTGACCTTGTTTTGCGTGAGTGCCAGAATAGTCGTGCTTTGTTCATGGCAATTCCCTTTTTATTTTTTTGTGAAGGAGCTTTATTGACAGCGTATCACATTTGCCAAAAAAGAAAATTGACAAACAAAATTTTATGTTGCATAAAAAATCCAGTAATTGCAAATCAACAATAAAAAACAGCCGTAAAATCCGGCTGTTGATTATTCTTTTTCTTTTCGTCTCATAATTCCTTTTTCGTGAAGTTCGGAAACGGTTTTTGCTCCAAAAAAAGACATTCCCGAACTAATTCCGTGAAGAAGATCGTTGAGGCGCCATTTGAGCGGACCGAAAACCGGCACATCTTCTTTAAATCCTTCCGGGCGTCTTTGGTAGTCAAGATTTCCTTGCGCCTGCCGTTCTTGCTGGACGCTGACGCTTGCTGATCCGCGATATGTTTTGTACCTGATGTCGCCGTCTTTATTCGGGAATGCCGTTGCTGCAGATTCCTCGGTGCCGACAATAAGTTTGCCGAGCATATAGGCATTTGCCCCGGCAATAATTGCGTGGATAATGTCGCCCGGAGTTTTTACGCCCCCGTCGCCCCAGCAATATTTGCCGTAGAGGCGGGTTACCACGGAGCATTCAATAATGGCGGTAATTTGAGGCGTTCCGGTTCCGGTTTTTCTCGTCTGGCATTGCGACCCAGGACCCTGGCCTACTTTTACCGCATCTGCTCCGCACTCAATTAAGAATTTAGCGCCTCCCCATGTCGACACATTTCCCGCGGCAACATCAATATTGGCGTATTTTTTTATGTGGCGAATAAGATGTGCGGTTGCTTTGAGCACATCTTCCATATTAATTGCCCAGGCGCGCGAGGTGTCAATTAAGATAATTGGCACTTCTTTTTCAAGAAGATATTCAATCTCTTTTAATTTTGTTTTCGTCAGGTGGCGTCCGACACCGATGGTGGCGCCGCATAAAAATCTTCCTTTCTCGTCGCGGAGCGCTCTCGGATAAAACCGATTGTAAAAAAGCCCCCGTGCAGTAATTAACCCGGTTACTTTGCCCCAGCCGTCTACGAGAGGCAATTTTTCTTTTTTGTGTTTCAGGAAAATTTTTTCCGCGTCCGCAAACGAAACTGATTTTGGCGCGGTGATAAGCCGTTTTTTTTCTTTGGACGTCATGAGGTCGCCGACCAGTTTTGTTTCATCCAATTCATATTGCCAATCTTTTGAGCTTAATAATCCAATAAGGCGCCGCGCGTTGTCGGTAACCAAGAGTCCTTTAATATTGTGTTGTTGCATAAGTTGTTTTGCTTCTTTCAGGGTTTTTTCCGGACGAACGGTAATTGGTTTTTCAATCAGAGCGCATTCGGCGCGATGAGTTTTATCAATCATTGATCCGATCGCGGCTATGTGGAAAAATTGCGGCGGGAAAGCAATGCCGCCTTCGCGCGCAAGCGCAATCATCATTTTTTCGTCGGTTACGTCAATCATGTTCGCGCCAAGAATCGGGATATTGATCCGCACATGCGGGCTGATTTGCGTGCTGAAATCCTGAATTTCTGATCGGCTCCTGGTATTGCTTTTTTGCTCCTCATGATATATGTGGTCAAATCCGATCGCCGGGGAGCGCGGCAAGCCGAGCCGCAGATATTCTTCGTTAATTGTCTGTTCAATTTCTTTTTCGGTGAATGTTTTCATTATTTCCTCGGTGTTTTTTAATTGTGAACGAGCAAACCTTTGCCAGTATAGCTGGTTTTGGAACAGTGCGCAACCCTATATTGCTTCGAAAATATTAGAGTTTCGGAGGTTGAACCTCCGAAACATTTTCGGAAAAGAAAAAAGCCGAAACATTTGTTCGGCCATGAGAGCATTATTTTTTAGACGGCGGGACAATAGGAACAAAAAGTTTCTTTTTGTCATCGTCTTTGTGTTTTTCAATTTTCCATTGATGGAAATCAAGAAACGCGTTTGGGCGCATTTCGTGCGCCAGTGAAATGTATTGAACGGCAAATGAAGTAGGCGGCCCTTTTGGTTCCGCGTGAGTCGTTTCCAAGACGATAAAACCGCGAGACGAAGCCAAGCTTTTGCCTTTATGATAGTCGTCAAGATTTTTTAAGGTCGGAAGAAGAACATTAAAAGCATTGTCATAGTAGAGCGAACAAACCACATGCATATTGCCGGCAAGACGGATGTGAGTGCGGGCAACGCCTGCGTTTTCGGAAAGTTCAAGAAGAAAATTAGTCATCTTTTGCAGGGGCTGGGACGCGGTGTAACCAACGCCTCCGGCGGGATGTAAAAGATAGAATTTTAATCCTTCGTCCTCGGCAAATCCTTCAAGCGGGTCAAGGTATGTTATTCCGAGTTTTTCATAAACGGTTTTGACGATGTCGTGACCCGATGCCGTTCTGACCCAGCCCGGATGATTGCCGCCGATGCCGATTTTTGGAATCGTTTGAATGTCCGCTTCGGCAAAGCATCGCCTAAAACGATCCACCACATAATCAACGATGTCGTCGGCATTTTGCGAAAGCGTGTCAAGCTGATGCCCGCGATATCCGAAAGGACCCGGGGACTCCATAATATCGCCGCCGTCGATCCACGCGCGCGCCTGAACTTCTTTTGCTTTTTTTGCAACCAGCGAAAGAAGATGCGGTTGTTGCTGTTCGGATACCAGATGAATGTCTGAGGTTACGACATATCGCCGCTTATGTTTCAAAAGCGACGCGATATCAAGTCCCGGAATCGGCGGGAAAGAAGTTCGGTGATCCCGGAAAAGATGGATGCGCTTCGTATCTTCCCGCACCTCAATGTGTATCCCCTTTTTTTGCAACGCAACAATATTTTTTTCAACAACGCTTTTATGCTCGCCAAGCGCGGTGGCAAGATCGCTTTCCGACCGAGGAGTTTGTTCAATCAGAAGCGCAAGCATTGCATGCGCCTTTTTATCAAGTCCTTCTCCGTTGTTGAGCATTTCTGCGCCGACAAGATGATCGTCCTTTTGGGCATATTGCCCGAGGGGGATGAAACGGGGAAGGATTTTTTTTAGCCGTCGCGGCGTTGACTCTTCGTCAAGTTCAATTTCAATGAGATAGAACCCGATTGCCGGAGAAATGCCTTTCCGGAACAGATACGAACTTTGCCCGTATAAAGAAGGAAGTGAAATGGAAGTTATCATGCCATGGCGATTTGGCACTTCCGCGGACACGTGCCACCCGGCGGCAAGCAAAATCCGTTCTTTCTCGTTCTGATTTTGATTGTTGCCTCGTAATTGTTCGAAATGTTCTCCCAGTTGTCCGGCAACTTTTTGCAGGCCGTATGTTTTGCCTTTCGGAGTTAAATCGTCTCCGGTATGCGAAACGATCAGTTCAACAACGCTGTCGCGAATCGGAAACACCCCGAAGCGCCTTCCTAAATACACCGCATCGTCGCGCTCTTCACAGAAAACTTGAACAAAATCCTGCGTTACAT
>JAGXAD010000068.1 GCA_018971745.1 Patescibacteria group bacterium | reverse complement strand
AACGAAAAACAAACTCCCCCGAATATGCTGAATTTTATCGGGTCAAAACCGGCACCGCGAAACAACGTACGAAACAAAATAAACAACGCAACGCCAAAAAACACAAGCCACGCCAAAAGCCCCATAACGCCCGTTGTCGCAAAGATCGTTGATATGAAAGAAAAGCCGTGAAAAAATTTAACTGACCAAAACGGAGTTTGGTTGATGTCAGGACTGTGATACCTGTTGTAATCGAAACTAAACGTGCCGGGTCCCGAACCAAAAAACGGATTTGCCTTTATTGCCTGCTTCGCAATGTCAACCGTCGCGGAAAAAGCAGGCGTCACTTCAACCGGAATGTCGCCTAATGCTCCGCCAAAAAACGGCGTTTGCACAAAATAGAAAAGCGCAGAAAAAACAAGAACAATCAACGGAATGTAATATGCCGCCCCAAAATGCGCCGAGACGCGCTCCCCGCTTTCAGAACGATTTCGGTACGCATTCCGAAAACTCTGTCCGAGAAACACCATCATTGCCAATCCGATGCCAAACCACACCGCCTGAAACTTACTCAGAACCGTAAAACCGCCGATTGCGGTAACGCGGGGCATACTGATCAAAAGAATATTAACGAACAAAATAAGCGTTGAAAGAAAAATGGTCCACGTAAATAATTTTTTCCATGACACTTCCGCAATAATTTGTTGCATATGAATCAAAAGCCCGATGCCGACCACAAAAAAGAGCCCGTAAAATACGGCAAGAGCATTAATGGTTCCGATAGTATTGAAATCAACTCGCCGCGCAAAATCAAACGAAAACACATACGTATGAAACAGCTGCAGCAAAGAAAAAATTCCCGCGAGCAAAAGCGAACCGTACGCCCAACCAAGCACGGCGGTAACCTCCTTCTTATCCAATAAAACGCTCATCAGAAAATACGCGACAACAAAAACGGCAAGCGACGCCAATTTTTCTCCGGTTACGTCGGGTCCCCACAAACTTACAAAAAAACTCTCTGAACGAAATGCGGAAATTGCCGTCACCGCAAACAACGCCAGCAACGATCCATTCAGCCAGCTTTTTTTGTAAACAATTTTGCCGGTTGCCAAAAAATGAGCAAGCCATCCGACAAGCGCAATGCCAAGCAAAACCAACGCAAACGTTTCTTTTGCGAATAACGGAGCTGCCGTAAACGGCAGAAAAAATATGGGCGCCAAAAATGCCAACATATACAAGCTCCATTTTGCGACCCAAAGATAGGTGTCCCCGAATAATCGCGCGCCCCGATATAACCCCATTTCCTCAACAACTGTTTCTTCATAATATGGTGTTTGTTCTTGTTCCATCATGATATTTAAAAAAATAATGAATAAATACAAGTTTTATTATATCGCATATATATCAGCGCGACAATATGATTTATACACAGCATATACACCCACATACGTATCATGAGACATAAAACATATATCACAACGGTTATTTCATAACACAATGCTTATTTCGTAATATGAATATGACATATAATTTGTGATAAGTGTACGGATACGCTGTTTTGGATAATATAATACTGCTCCGACTATCGTCGGAGCAGTATTATTATGTTCCCAGCCTGTAAGCCGAATTCTGTCCCAGCGCCTTTTTGTATGTACAAAAAGGCGCTGGGGATGGTCATCTGTCTAGGCCCGCAATTACTCACGGGCTCAAGCTCCGACTCGATATTTCGAAATTTGGATATATCGAGCAGATTGCACCGGATAGGTGTTTTTCCCCGCATATTGTCGCCAATATGCGCTGTGGGCTCTTACCCCACTCTTTTCACCTGTTGCCTCCTCCACATTAAAAACCTTTAGGGTTTTTGTAGTGACGATCGGCAGTATTGTCTCTGTGACACTGTCCCGTCCCGCCCTTTTGGCAAGGAGTAAAAATTTATTCGTTGCCAAAAGGGCGGGAGGTGGCCGTTAGCCATTATCTCTTTAACTTGATATTTTGAAATTTCAACATATCAAGATAAGGTGTTCGGACTTTCCTCCCCGCCCTTTTGATTAATCAAGTGTAGATAACAAAAGTTCAAAAAGACGCTTTGAAATCTTTTGAATTTAGATTCAACACTTATGGTTAATCAAAAGGGCGGGGCGACCATCCGGCTGAAAACATTTTCATAATACCAAAGAAAATGCCTTGATGTCAAGTTTCCGCAAGTCAAAATAATCCCCCCTGTTCCTTGTCCAATGCTTCGTTAACCATGCGGTCGGCTTCGCGGTTTTTTTCGCGCGGAATATGGATAATTTTCATCGGCCCAAAACCAATTTTCAAATTCCAGATTTTTAGAAAAAGCGGCTCCAGTTTTTCTTCTTCAATTTTATATTTTCCGTTCAACTGGCTGACAATCAACTCACTGTCCATCCGAATTTCAAATTCCATTTTTTTTATTTTTGCGCCGCCGTAAAGCGACTTTGCTTTTTGCAAAGCAAAAATAACTGCTTCATATTCAGCTTCGTTATTTGTGCGCGTCCCGAGCGTCTTGCCGTAACTTTTCAACATTTTTCCGCGCTCGTCAAAAAAAACAACGCCCAAAGCCGCCAACCCGGGGTTGCCGCGCGAACCTCCATCGGTATTTATTATAATTTTTTCAGCACTTGACATTTTTTTACTTATGATAAACTAACAATAACGAGAGCAAAGACCCCGTAAAACAATGACAGAAAAGGAGAAAAAACAATGTTTCTCGGACTTTCTTTGACAACTTGGGCTTGGATTATTGCGGTGTTTATTATCATAACTCCAATTATAGGGAAACAGATCGCGAAAGATTCCCTGAAAATGAAAGATGTAATCGGCAACGGAGACAATCATTATGTTGTTTGGGCGTTGTTTCCACTAAGTATGGACGATAACCTACCAAAAGCCATGCGAGATTGCCCCATTCAACGCTGGTCACAGAAAAAATATATAAGACAGATAATGATGGGTAGCGTATGGATTAAGTTTTTATTTAATGTTTTTTCGATTGTAGTGCTCGTCGCGGGTATGCGCATCATCTACTTAATCTTGGTATTTGGCTCTGCCGCTTTCCGCGGCATCTTCTCCGCAAAATAGGCGCATCCGCGCCACCTCCCCCGGTTTCCACGCCGGGGTTTTGCTTTTACCGCAATCTTAAATTTACGCGCAAAGGCAAAAATCAACCATTCTCATTTCCAATTTTTCATTTCCATTCCAGCGATTCGCCTGCATCGCAAAAACAATATCTATCCTATCTCCTTCTTTAATGTTTTTCAAATCTGCGCCGCGAAAAAACGCGATTGCCTCATACGGGATATTTTTAAAAACAATACGCGCGTGCCGCTCGCCCTCGCCCATTAAACGCACGCGCCCAACCTCACAATACTTTGCCAAAAAGAGCGGCTCCGGATTTGCAATGCCAAACGGAGCCATTTTTTTTATATCGTGATATTCATTCCAGCCGACAGTTTGCAAATCCAATTCCATATCAATCTCAATTGGCTTTGAACCATTGACGCCGTTTATCTCAACCGGATACCGGATAATTTTTTCTTCAAGCGCTGATAATTTTGAAACATCAGTTGAAAACCCGCCTGACCAATCGTGTCCCCCGAAATCGGACAATACATCCTCGCAGGTGCGCATCATGGAAACCACATTCACGCCCAAAGCGCTGCGGCAAGAACCCTTAACCACGCCCTGCTCAATCACCGAATACACAAAACTTGGCCGCTGATAGAGTTCAACCAGCCGGTTTGCCACAATGCCCAACACTCCCGGGGGCCATCCTTCGGCACCCTCAAAAATAATTTTGGGGATTTCAAGCATCCCCTGAAGGCGCAATTTTATTTTTGCCAAAATTTCCTCAACGATTTTTCTTCGCTCCTCATTGCTCTGCCACACGCGTTCAACCAGCCACTCGGCTTCTTTCTCGTTCATTGTCGTTAAAAGTTCAAAAGAAGTGTTTGAATGGTCCATCCGGCTTGACGCGTTGATTTTCGGGGCAATGGAAAATCCAATGGTTTCTTCCGATATGCGATTTTGCGCCACGCCGGATTTTTCAAACAGTTTTTGCAAACCGATTCTTCGGGTTTTTTGCAATACTTTCAGACCATAATGAAGCAGTGTTCTGTTTTCCTGAATCAAGGGCACCATGTCGGCAACGGTCGCAATCGCGACAACATCAAGCAGCCACTTTTCCCAACCCGGCATCAAGCCGTATCGTTCTTTCGCAAGTATCCCCTGCACAAGCTTAAACGCAAGTCCGGTTCCGCAAAGCACCTTTGACGGATAGGCATCATCCGGCTGTTTGTGGTCAACCACGGCATACGCATTGGGCCAGCGGGGCGGCACAATATGATGGTCAAGAATAATTACGTCAAGTCCGAGCGAATTGGCAAGTTCAACCTCGTCATAATCGGTTACGCCAAAATCAACCGTAATCACGAGCTTCGCGCCCGCTGAATGAAATTGTCTTACGCGGTCTTCGGTAAGTCCGAACGGCTCGCGGAACCGATCCGGAATAAATGTTTCAAAATCAGCACCGACTTCTTTTAAAAAATCGTGCAATACCGTGGAGCCGCAAATGCCGTCGGCATCATAATCCGCAAACACGATTATTTTTTCTTTGTTTGCAAT
>JAGXAD010000067.1 GCA_018971745.1 Patescibacteria group bacterium | reverse complement strand
TAGTAAGCGTATCGGCTTGCGTTGCGATAAATGTGGGTATAATCTCGGTCTTGCCGGCGATAACTCCTGCAAAGAGTAAACTGCCGCCTAATTCTCCCATTGCTCTTGACCAGCAAAGCGAGAGACCAGCCCCGATGTCTTTTAGCGATAGCGGCACAAAAATGGTCATAAATACCTGAAAGCGGTTTGCCCCAAGCGAACGGGCGGTTAAGTTAATTCCCGTCTGTTTAATTTCCCGAAACCGTCTGGCGGTAAAAGACACAACGAATGGTGCTGATATGAAGAATTTGGCTATTACTAATGCCGTGAAAGTAAAAGCAAGATTGACATGCAAGGGAGAATTCGGCCCCAGCATTAAGAGAAATATCATGCCTTCCGCCACGGGTGGAAATGTTTGTGGGACATCAATGGCAAGCGTCTCAATAAACGCTTTCCCCTTAAATTCTTGGGTTGCAAAGAAGTACGCCAATGGCACGCCAAAAATGAGACCTAAGCCAGCCGTAGTAAAAGCAGACAGCAAACTTAGCCAGAGTGCTGTGAGTACACGGTTATTGCCAAAAGCGTGGATGACTGCTTGGAACGAACCTAATGCCGCAACATATTGATAGAGGAAAGTTGCCACTGAAAAAGCAAGAAGACATCCTGCAAGGATATAAAGAATTATAATCAAGTATCTTGTTCGGGATTGGATCATAGATAAACAGCACAAATTTTTATATTAAATTCATTTTATCACAATTTATCCCGCTTCACTACTCACTATTGTTTTGGAAGCGAAAAATTCTAACTCCACGGCGGGATATAAAAATAACCAGCATAAAAGCTGGTTATTTTTAACTGCTCCCCGGCCTGGATTCGAACCAGGAACCTTCTCGTTACACATACCCTACTATTACTAATAGGTGTGGACTATATCATCGCCATATCAAAATAGACTTAGGCGTTTCGGTATTTAGTCTCTACGGCGCCCAAACGCTCAACACATGGAGCATTTGGTTCCCACGGTGTTGTCCCGCCTCCGGCAGGATTTCACCGTTATCCCGAAATTTTTCATCCTAGGTTTTCCTAGGAAGCTGCGTTATGCCGGCATGCACTTCTCTATGACAATTAGCGCACAACAAGACGCATTTATCGGCTTCGTCTTTTAGTCTCCCCCAAGAACGGGTAAGACCGCGAACCGACAAACCAAACGCTTTTTGTGATTCATCAAAATGATGAAGGTCAAGCGCCCAAGGAGTCTTTTTGTAGCCGCAAGTCATGCACTTACCGCCCTTGTATTCAACAAGCATTATCTTCAACTTTCTCCTGCGGGCCGTAACTGCTCGTTTTAAATACTCGGCACGATCGGCATATGTTCTTTTTTCTGGCATACACTTACGAGTATACCGCAAAAAGATTTTATTTCACAGCGAGCCGCTCTACCGTTGAGCTACCGGGGAATACTAAAATATCATAGCCGAAAAAAATATTTCCGGCAAGTTCAAAAAATTCAGCCCCGCTATAAGCGGGGCTGAATTGAATTACAAGGTTATGAGCAATTACTTGGTAATATTTCCGCACGCGACATAGATTTGCGCCTCGGCAAGAGATTTGTGTATATTGATTGCCAAAGGAAGCTGGGTAAGCAATGTGTCAAGCGACACCGCAAGCGTGGTTTCAGATTTGCCGTTCACCAAGGCGTTCAACGGATACGAAATATTTCCCAATTCGCTGCAGCTGCCGCGGTGAATGTGCGCGAGTTGCGGCGTATCAACCAATGGAGCAGGGCCGGAACGGACGACTTCTATTTTTACCGCTGCCGTACCGTCAACCTGCGTTAAGATTGCCGTGCCGGATTCGCCGGAACCGTTTTGCTCGTTTAATTGTACGGTAACTTGTTTGCCCGCGGGTTTGCTTGCCAATAAAGCTTGCAATTGATCTTGCAATGTTTTGAGTTGCGCCTGTAAAACGGCTACTTGTCCTGCGGCGGCTTGAGGCGACGGCGTAACCGGAGGAATCGAAACCACTCTCTGGCTTCCGAAAATTTCATTCAGCTTCGCGCGCGTCTTCGGACCTACGCGTCCATTAACCGGGGTGATGTAATATTTTTTCTGAAACCGCTTGACCGCTGCCACGGTCTTGGGGCCGAAATACCCGGTTAATAATTTTTCAGGATATACGGTTGCATCCTGTCCAAGCAATGTTTGCAGACGAGTTACATCATTGCTTTTTACGCCAATCGTAATGTCTTTATTAAAGACCGCGGATACGATTGCCGCCGGAGTGCCTTGCACTGCCGGAGACCCCACTTGCGGAGCCGGAGTTGTTGAAGGAGCCGCGGGTGCTGGCGGAACATACGAGGATCCGCCTCCACCTCCACCACCACCGCCGGAAATAGCGCCGCCGCCGCTGTCAGCAGTCGTTCCGGTTGAACTGCAAAAGACCGTTGTGGAAGGAGTAAGCGTTACCGTTTGAGACGCCGCGCTCGGAGAAAGCGATAAACTTACCGACGAGGTTGTTCCCGAACAAGTCGTTGCGGCACCCAATGAATTGGTTAAGGTATAGCCGTTTGAAGAAGTAATGTACACCGCTTCGCCGCCGGACATTGCAAAATCAACCGATCCTGCATTAATGGTAACGGTATCCGCAAGCGACGAGGCGCTGGAAACCGAAACGGTAATGCCGTTCGGAATCGCAATGTTAAATCCGCTCAAATTGACAAACGCATCCGCGACGAACGGCGCCATTGCCAACCCTGCGGCAACAAACGCGAACGAAAGTTGATAACAATATTTTTTCATAAGCGAAACATAAAACATTCTCAACGAATAGATCTGCAAAATTATTTAACTATTTACAAGACCCAGCCACAGCAGTCAATGCGCCCGCATTATTTACATACACGGCATACCTTGTTCCATTAGGACTTTGCATTGCAATACAACTCCCTTGCGTAGCCGATGTGGAATTCAGAAATAGCGTGGTAGTACCGGAACCGGTCGTAGCGATTTCCGTAGCGGGCGTGGTTGTTCCGCCGCCGCCAATTTTTCCTTGCGTAGTGAAAGTGCCGGTTGACGCGCTCGTGGTTGCATTGCCGTTCACATTAATATCGCCATTTGTCTGAAACAAACCTGATGCTCCGGTAAGCAGTGCGCCGGTGCCGCTACCCGCGGTATATCCACTACCAAATGTTGTGTTTCCGGTATGCGTTGAAGCGCCGGTTACCGTCAAAGTTCCTTGCGTTGCAATGTTTCCGTTGGTAGCGGTGGTGGTTGCAAAACCGTTTACCATAAAATTGCCAGTAGTTGAGAGAATCGTCGTAGAAGCATTTGCGCTGGAAAACGCCCCTGCAGATGTAATAAAGAAAAGTTTTGTCCCGCCTGAATTAAGAACATCAAGAAGGTCAGCCGTTTGGCTTGTCCGCGCGACCAAGGAAAGCGGAATGGCAGTGGTTGAAGTTGCCTCAACCGTCAACATTGAAAGGCCTTGCTGGGTTGTGGTGCCAATGGTAAGAAATTGGGTCGTTAAATCGGCAAGCTGAAGGCGCGCTCCGCTTAAACTTATGCCGCTTGTAGTAGTACCTGTGGTAAACCAGTTTGAGCCGTCAAAAAGTTTTAATACTTTGCTTGTTGAATTGTAATACACGGTTCCTTGGGTTACGCCGACCGGATCGGTTGCCCGCGACGCAAACAAAATAGTTCCATCCAAACTGTTGCTTGCCGCTGATGCGCCAACGGTTAAACTTGGAACCAAAACCGTGCCGTATGCCGTAACGGCTCCACCAAGAAGCGCGGTTGAAGACGCCTGGAACTGGCCGTTCATGGTTGATAAACCGGTTACCGTGAGCGTGCCGTCAACCGAGATATTGGTGCCGATGGTTGTTGCGCCGTACACAAAACCCGCAACCGCGGCCACGGATGCAAGCACGGAAATAGCCGTTGTCAGCGACTGATGCCTGTTAAAAAAATGCTTTTTCTCCATATATATATATAGTTGTAGAAACATTAAAAAGCACCCGTGAAAAACGAGGTACTTTTTAGACCTTTCTACTATTATTATAAAACATTGCTAATAAATGAGCCCATGCGAGTCAAAACCCGCTTAACCCCGTCACTAGAAAATGGCACTACGCCGTATGTTTTGTTAGAAAACAAGAAATGACATCTTGACAAAATCTTGCATATTTTCTTTTGCTGTTTTCTTTGGCGGCGTAAAAACATTGTGCCATTTTTCAGTGCGGGGTAAAACACAAAAATGGACTACTAAGTTTCAGTATAAATTTTTGCGCAATCCCCTGCAATAGAAAGTTATCCACAGCCCCATTTTTGGAACCAGAATTTTGAAACTTGAAACTTAAAATTTGAAACTTGAAAACGGGATTTACAATTTAAGTTTCGTTTTACGAGGTTGAACCTCATAAGATTTTTTAATTGACAAAATAAAAATTGTGCAGTACGAATAAATTAAAAGTTCGTTGTCAAACATTGCGAGTCATCCAATGACGCATGCCGTTGACGACCTGTTGCGGCCGTTTATCAGATGGTATTTTCAAAGCTGGTTTTGGAAATATCTGCCGTGGCGTAAAAAAATTCTTTGGTTTTTTTGCAGTCCTTATTTTGTGGTCGGTGAAGCAGAACTTTGCCGCACGTTTATTATGCT
>JAGXAD010000066.1 GCA_018971745.1 Patescibacteria group bacterium | reverse complement strand
ATTCCATACTCATGATATGGCAGATGTTTGTCATCGATGCAATGTTCGTCAATTCTCTTTTGCAAAACTCGTTGAATGAGTAATATTTTTTCATCAGAATCCTGCGTCATTTTTTTAGCAATTGGTTTTCCGCACGAATCACAATTTTTTTCAGATTTACTGTTTGGCAATAACTTCCATGTTGTTTTGCCGTCTATATTTGAATTCGAATATGTAAAACCATCTTCTACAATACAATCATCTGAACAATACAACAAGTCTAACCTGTTTTTCCTTGAACTTGCCTTCCGATTTGATTTCTTAGGCCTCTTAACGAGTATTTCCTGCATTAAAAGAGGAAACTTTCCCCGATACCTCCGCAAAAAGGCATCCGACTTTTCCGGAAAACCCTTATCCTTTTCCCATTGTTTTTGGTCGCGCATTATGTTCCTCCTTGTTCAGGAATGATTGCAAAACGGACACTCGTTCGACGCATACACCGGATATTCGTTATCATACAAAAGCGAAACAAGCGGCTCCGGAACATACGGCACGAGCGCGCCGTGCTCCGGCATGCGATTCACGATCACGGCGCCTCCGACAATGTCCGGATCGTGCCCGGTCTTAAACCCTACCCCCTCACGCAATGCGCGCCGAATGCCGCAAAGCGTTCGTCCGGTCGTAAGTACATCATCAACAATCAGATAACGATCCGACAAGCGGGGAACAAACGAAGCCATTAGTAAAAATCCTCCTTTGCCGTCTTTTTCTGCAAGCGCAACGCTTTTCGTTTGGAAAGGCTGATGATATTGTATAAGCTCTTCCAAAAATAATCCTGTTGACTCGGGGCCGACCAGAACCGTGATGAAGCGGCTCAAAGAACTTCTTGCAAACATCACGGCAAACGCTTCGGCAAACTGCCGCCTTGGAGAAATATGCTGAAATAATCGTTCAAAATCATATTTCATGCGCGTGTGTTTTCCCGAGGACAGCACAAAACACGACTCCCCATCCCGTTTCACTTGTTTAATCTGATATTCGCCAATCAATTGCACCAACATCGCCCGATTATTCATGTGCCGCCTCAACCCCCCTATTATTCTTAAATCAAAATACTACCCAAATGGTAGCAATTTTTAAAATAAAAACAAGTGTTGCCACAAAAACACCCTTCTACTTAACTTCCTTCTTCAAAACATATCGTATTATTTTTGGAGAAAACGAGGCAATAGAAAGCGTCGCCGGATGACTGATAAATTTTTCGTCAATATCAATTTTTTGAGTGCCCCCCGCGCTTTCCGGTGCGAAAACGATGACTTGCAAATCTTCCGAATTCAATAAATTAAAATCCTGTGTTTTACCGCTTAAGGTAAGTAAAATTTCTTTGGGCGCAACCTGTTCCACAACATATCCCCGCGGCAGGGCGCGAAACTCTATCGGAATGCTGAACTGGCGGGTCGTGGTTCCCGCGCCGAATTGAACCACAACGATAAACCAAAGCAGAATTGCGCCAAGAGCCGCGAATATTTTTTCGCGCGCGTTATGCAGAAGAAACGAATACCATTTTGTTTCTTTTTCTTCAAAAAATTTTTCGCGCATTGCTTTGCGCACCCGTTCCCGAAGCGAATCAATGTCAGGAACAACGATCAACTCGCCGTGTTCGGCAACCGAAATCGTGCCCCGTTCCTCGGAAACCGCAATTACTAAAGCGTCAGTCCGCTCGGAAAGGCCAAGTGCGGCGCGATGGCGCGTACCAAGGCCGCGCGATCCGTCAAATCGATCAGCCAGCGGCAAATGCGCTCCGAATTTTCTGATGCGGTCGCGCTCAATAATGACGGCGCCGTCGTGCCCGGGCGAGGACGAATCAAAAATGCTCAACAAAATCGGCACCGATATTCTTCCTTTCAACAACGCGCCGCCCTCCAAAAACCGCTCAACCGGCTGTTCCCCTTCAAGCACAATGAGAGCGCCGGTTTTGTGATTTGCCAAATACGCAACCGATTCAAGAAGCAATTCCGTAACCTGCTCGGAAACCGTTTCCTGCTTTATGCGCGAAAATCTTCCCCACAGATACAGCCATTCAAAAAAATTCCGCAATTCTTTCTGAAAAATCACGGCAAAAATCACCGCAAAAAAAGTAAAAAACTCCTGGAATACGATGCTCGTCAAATACAAATTAAAAAAACGCCCGACAAGATAGATGCCGAGAAAAATAACAAAGCCGCTTGCGATAAACAAAGAGTGCGTCCGCTTCAACAACAGCAACAATGCATACACAAGAAAGGTCACAATCAAAATGTCCAAAACATCCTTTGCCTGAAACCCGACTACGGTATCGCGAAGCGCGCTCATCACACTGCCTAAAAAATACATATTCGCCATATATTCATTAACCCGAATGCCATTGTTTAAGTTGCAGAGCGTTTTGCGCCGCGTCTTCCTGCGCCGCTTGCTTAGAAACCCCTTCGCCTTGGGCAACCAGTTCCTTGCCAAGATAAATGCCGATGACAAAATGCTTGTCGTGATCCGGCCCCCACTCTTTCAGCACCTCGTAGGTCGTCGTAATGCCAACCCTGTCCTGCGCCTCTTCCTGAAACAGCGACTTTGGATCTTTGTACAAACGCTCCACAACGACTTTTTCAAGATGAACCAACACTGATTTTTCTAAAAATGTTTTGCACGTATCGTACCCCCGGTCAAGGTACATCGCGCCGACCACCGCCTCAAACGCGTTTGCCAAAATGTATTGGCGAGCCCTGCCGGTGTCTTTTGCCTCACCCCGCGACAAAAGCAAAAAATCGTTTAAGTTAAGCTGCGTTGCAACATCGGACAACATTTTTGCGTTCACGAGCGCCGCGCGAAAACTTGTAAGTTCGCCTTCCGGCTTTTCCGGATACCGCCCGTACAACGCTTCGGTAACCGCAAGTTCTATCACCGCATCCCCCAAAAATTCTAGGCGCTCGTTGTGCTGCAAACCAGCTCCGGGATTTTCATTCAAGAATGAGCGGTGCGTTAGCGCCTGGCGGAGCATGTCCCGATTATGAAACGCAACGGAAAGTATTTCCTCAAGTTTAGACAAATCCTGCACGAGATAAACAAATGCAAAATGCAAAAGTCAAAATGCAAAATTTAAGATTGAAAATTTTTCTTCTGAAAAATTTTCTTTCATTTATTTTGATTTTTGAACTTTGAATTTTGAATTTTTGGCTTATTAATTATTTTCTTTTTCTTCGTTTAATTCTTCTTTTAATTTTTCCTCTTCCCGCAGTTTTGCAAGCTCCTCGCGCGTCGGATAATCCTTGCCCGGCTCTCCGAGTTCGCGATACACCGTGCCAAGCACGCCGTTCACGAATTTTCCGGATGTCTCGCCCCCGAAACTTTTCGCAATTTCAATGGATTCGTTAATCGCGACCTTCGGCGGCACTTCGTCTTTGTTACCGAAGAGCAATTCGTACAATCCGAGCCGCAAAATGTTCCGGTCAACAATGGCAACCTGCGCGATAGGCCATTCCGGAGCCGCCTTTTCAATAATCGCGTCAAGTTTTGCCAAATGCCCAACCACGCCTTTGACAAGGTTACGGATAAAATCGGTGTCTTCAAGCCCGGGTCCGAATTCGGCGATGTTCCGTTCCGTGATTTCGGAAAGCCCGTCCTGTGGCATGCCGTTAAAATCCCACTCGTAGAGCGCCTGCATCGCGATGGAGCGGGATAAATGTCGAGAAGCCATAATGCAAATTCAAAATTCAAAAATCAAAATGCAAAATTATTGATTGAAAATTTTTCTGAAAGAAAAATTTTTTTCATTCATTTTGAATTTTAACTTTTGACTTTTGCCTTATCTGTCTATTTGTGTGAAAGTTCTGCGGCGTTCAGAGGCGCGCCCTTTTTGGCGGACTCGGATTCGTGCGCGTGCAATTCTTTTTCTTTCTTTTTTCTGTCTTTTTTATCCAACTTAGCAAGCACATTAATCACTTCGCGCCCGTCGTAATACCCGCAATTCATGCATACGGTATGCGGGATCATCTCGGCTTTGCAGTGCCCGCACTGCGTGAGTTGACGGCTCGAAAGAGCGTGGTGCGAGCGCACCCGATTCCGCTTTGATTTTGTATGCCGCATCCTGACTACCATATTTTCTATCCTATCACACATCAAAAAAGTTCGCAAATCAACGACAAAAACAAAAAAACAGCGGAGGATCCACTGTATGTTATGCCATTTAAGACCGAGCTAAGCGGAATCCGACCAAACGGAATCCGATTAAATAATATCTATTTCTGCCAACATCTCCCCCTCTTAAACGTCTATAGCCATCTCCTATAAACGCGGTTTCAATAACACCTTGTTGAATAAGCTGGTTTAAGCATTCAAGTATTTCTGTCGGCGTTGGTTTGTTGTTAAAGAAGACGCTTTGAAAATCGCACTGCGATTGAATATAGTCTAATGAAAGAGCTTTGGGAAGACCGGATGTGTAATGACGCAACATTTTCGGCAAAATATCAAGAAGTATTTCTTTTCTTTCGTTTCTATCAAGCGTTTTCACTTTGTTTCTCCTGTTCACGAAAAAACCTGTATAACCATTTTATACAAAACTGAAAAAAAGTCAAACGGCAAAAACAAAAACCGGCGATTGCGCCGGCCAGCATTCATTCATGAGTCGCATCTCTTATTCATCAATCAATTCTACT
>JAGXAD010000065.1 GCA_018971745.1 Patescibacteria group bacterium | reverse complement strand
TATGATAGGATATGTTATGGCAATTAATTACAGCATGGTGCGCGGCGTTTCGTTAAGGCAGGAACAAAAAGTAATCAAACTCATTGAGACAGACGTTTTGCAAAAAGAAACTGTTTTGGCAAACATAAGGACGATTGCATCCCTGCAAAAACGAAAAGAAATTGCTTTAATGGAAAATGTTGAACGCGTATCCTATGTTTCGTCAAAGGTATCCGTTGCCGATGCGTTTAAATAATAAACCATCCGCTAATTTTTTTTTGGAAAAACATAGCAACTGTTTCACGATTTTGATACAATAATGTAATGGTTCAGTTGCAAAAAAACGCTTCGTTGCGCTGGCGGCTTATCGCGCTGCTTGCGTTTTTCTTTTTATTTGGAGCCGCCATCGCGGCTCGGGTTTTTACCCTTGCGATTATATATCACAAAACATACGCGGAGCTTGCCGTGCGACAAAACCAATTTTCGGAAATCTTGCCGTCGCGCCGGGGAAACATTTTTTTTCAGGATAAATTTGGAACATTTGTTCCGGCGGCTTTTGACCAGCCGGAGAATACGATTGCCGTTTCCCCAAAATTAATTAAAGATCCGCAAACATTTGCCAAAAAACTCTCCGCCATTATTAACGTGCCGCAGGAAAAAATTTTGGCGGCTTTCGGTAATTTGAACGATCCGTATGAAATTTTGATGAAAAATGTTCCGGATGATATTGCGCTTAAAATCCAAAACGCAAAACTCAACGGCATTTTTTTGACGCCCCAAACTAAGCGCACATATCCGAATGCCGTTTTTGCGTCGTCCGTGCTTGGTTTTACCAGTACCGCCACAACAAGCCAAAAAGGACTTTATGGCATTGAGCGGCAGTACGATTCGGTTTTGGAAGGGGAGACCGGATTTTTTGAAGGACAAAAAGACGCAAGCGGGTTTTGGGTCGCTTTGGGTAAACGAATTGTCAATCCGCCCCGTGACGGAAGCAATATTGTGTTAACGATTGATTACAACATTCAGATGAAAGCGGAAAGCGAACTTGAGGCACTGATAAAAAAATGGTCTGCCGAATCCGGCTCCCTTGCGATTATGGACCCCGCGACCGGAAAAATGTTGGCGCTTGCGTCATCGCCGTCATTTGACCCGAATGCGTACGGCAAGGAAAAAAATTACGGCGTGTTTCAAAATCCTATTGTTGAATCGCGTTTTGAACTTGGCTCCGTGGTTAAACCGCTTACCATGGCGGCAGGCATCAATGAGCATATAATAACAAAAGATACTACTTATGTTGACAAAGGTGAATTGAAATTCGGATCATACACCATTAGTAATTTTGACAATAAAGCGCACGGCACGCAAACTATGACTCAGGTTTTGGAACAGTCGTTAAATACCGGCGCGGTGTTCGTGGAACAATTATTGGGTAAAGAAAAATTCAAGCAATATTTTACCGCATACGGCCTTGATGAAAGAACCGGCGTTGATCTTCCGAGTGAAGTAAGCGGCGACATGAATAATTTGCGTTCCGGACGCGACATCAATTACGCCACTGCGTCATTCGGGCAGGGCATCGCGCTCTCGCCGATTGCGTTGCTTGACGCGATTGCGGCGTTTGCAAACGGAGGAATTATGATGAAGCCGTACGCGGTTGAAAAAATTATTGACGGATCAGGCAATGAAATTTTAACAAAGCCGGAAACGCGCCGCAGTATCGTGAGTAAAGAAACCGCCGATACGATTACGCAGATGCTGGTCAGCGCGGTCAGAAACGGCGCCGAAAGCAAGGCGGGGGTCAAGGGATATTTTATCGCCGGGAAAACCGGCACCGCGCAAGTGCCGAATCATAAAACCGGCGGATATTATGCCGACCGCGTGATTCACACCTTTGTCGGTTGGGGACCCGCGTTTCGTCCGAAATTTTTTATTTACATTCAATTGAACCGGCCGCAGGGCGTTCGGTTTTCGTCAAGCAGTATTTCTCCGGCATTTCATAATTTGGCGGAATTTATTCTGAATTATTACGAAATTCCGCCCGATGAGAAATAATTCGAAAAGTCATTTTTGAAAATATTTGAAATCTTTAACATGAGTTCCAAACTTACGTGCCGTTACCTTTTTTGCTTTGCGAATCGTGCAAAAACCAACGGCGAGTGTTTCAAAAATAACATTCCATCGCATAATAAATATGTTCTGGCATTAAACAAATTTCTCTTGAAAAATAATTTAATGTATGTTATAAATATAGCAAGAAAAAATTGAACCTTAACAATTAAAACAAGGAGGAATTTAAATGGCTTTGCAAGGGAAAATCGCGGTTTTTACGCCAGAAGTCGCGCTTGACCAAGAATTGCATACCTACAGCGGCGGTTTAGGCGTGTTTGCGGGCGGGCTGTTTATGTCTGCCAAAAAAATGGGCGTTCCGATGGTTGGCATGACAATGCTGCCGCGCCAGGGATATTACGACCAGTACATTGACGGCGATCGGATGGGCATTCGCTATATTGACCGGCATTATCCGGATATTTTGGAAGATACCGGCGTAATCGTGCCCGTGCCAATCGGTTCAGGAAGCAAAGCGCCTGAAATTTTTTTGAAAGTATGGCGTCTTCCCGGCGAACGGTACGGCTCGGTTGACATTTATTTTCTTGACGCGGATATTGAACAGAGCGACCCGCATTCGCGCATCAATACCATGCAACTGTACGGAGGCGGCGGCAGTTGGGACACGGAGCCGAACACTCACCGGGAATTGGTGCACGACCTTTTGCTTGGCAGGGGCGGCATGATGGCATTAGATCGACTTGAGCCAGATATTAGTTTATATCATTTGAACGAAAGTAGAACTGCGTTTGCGGCAGTTGAGTATTTGTGTCGAATGATCCGCTCCGGAAAACAATTTGACGAAGCAGTGCGCGAAACAAAATCCAAAATTGTGTTTACCACGCATACGCCCATACGGGACGGAAATCCAAAATATGATCTTGAAACCGTAGCAAACCTTTCCGGCTTTAACGGAACGTTTACGCGGGATTATTTGAAAAAAATCGGAAGCAATCCGTTTGACATGACCGCCGCGTGCCTTCATTTGTCGCGAAAAGCAAACGCGGTTTCAAAAAAGCACGGCAAGGTTGCCGAAAAACTTTGGTCATGGGTTGACGGGTCTTCGCCGATTATCTCCGTTACGAACGGAGTAAATCGGGATTTTTGGCAAGTTTCTGAATTTCGAGTCGCGTCAGGCGAAGAAGATTTGCATTCGGCAAAGTTATTATACAAACGGAAACTATTAAACCACATTCGCCAAGTCACGGGAAAATGTTTCAGTGAGTTGGTGCTCACCATAGTGTGGGCGCGACGGTTTGCGGCATACAAACGGCCGAAATTGCTGTTTCATGACGCGATTGCGCAATGGACGATTAATCAGCTTCGCTCAAACAACATTCAGCTTGTGGTTGCGGGCAAACCGCATCCGTACGATCGCGACCGGGTTGCGCTATGGAACGAACTTCTTGCGATGAGCCGCGAATTGCCGAATTTTGCAATGTTGCCCGGCTACGAGCTTGAACTAAGCAAAATGTTAAAGACCGGCGCTGACATATGGCTGAATACGCCGCGCTCGTCCAACGAAGCATGCGGAACGTCCGGAATGGCCGCCGCGATGAACGGCGCCCTGAATGTATCCACGCCTGACGGCTGGATGTGGGAAGCAAGTCCTGAAAATTGCTTTTTGTTCGGCTCCGCGATTGAAGGAGCGGCGTACACTCAGGATTGGAATGACGCATGCGCCTTGCAGGAATGTTTGGATGATGTTATTGCGATGTACCGGAACGCTAAAAGCAGGTGGCGGAGAAAACAATATGCCGCCAAGCTTGAAGCGGAACGGGATTTTACAAGCGATCGAATGCTTCGGGACTATCAAGAGCATTTATACACAGAGTAATATAAAGTAAAAATAAAGCCGTTCCGGCAGAAATCGGAACGGCATTTGTTTTTATCCGTTTTGTTCAATAAAATTTTGCATGGCGCGATACGATTCAACAAGCTCCTGTCGGACTTCTTGCGATGCCAGCTCCATAATCCGTTTGAACATCGGCAGGCACCATCCGGCGATTTTTCTGTCGTTAGGATTGTCTCTCGTCGCCCACCACGGGGAGCATGAATAAAACGCGCTGTCCATTAATTCTTGAAGCTGTAAATCATCAGCGTGAACGCCGCAATAAGCAAAAGCGTGCTGAAAAAATTTATTCCACGCAACATGGAATGGATTATGAGGATGCGCCCACAAGGGATAAGGAATGCCGTTTTGCATATCCTCATGAGATGTTGACCATGACCCTTCCGGAAGAAATTCGCGGGGCATATCTATTTTTTTGAACGAAAAGAAAATATCATTGAGTGAAACGATCCTGCATTCGGCGGTGCGTTTTTGCGCTTCTTCAAAAAACGGCACAAGGAAATCCGCAAACGCGTTTTTATGATGATGGCCGAATGTCTCCCCGTCAACGGCAAGAATAAGATAACTGTCTCCGATATTTCCAACAGCGTTTCGCCACGCGCGCTGTCCTTCAAGGAGCCGAGAAAGATACATATCTCCGCGAAACGGCGCATGGTCAGGAAAACGCATATCGGAAATCATATTTGACCAATGGCGCGATCTCAAAAGAATGCCGCAATCATCAATCATGGGAATCCAATTTTGCGGCACTTGCTCTGCATCCGGTAAAGCAAGACGTTGATAACGAAAAGTCTCGTCGTCCGCAAC
>JAGXAD010000064.1 GCA_018971745.1 Patescibacteria group bacterium | reverse complement strand
TGCACGAAAACATTATTTCCGTCGCGCCGCATTTCCACGCCGTTGATGTTATTTGCGATAACCAAACCGGGGAATCCGCCGTCGCTGATTACGATGTTGCTCCCCCCGCCTAAAATAAATATGGGAAGCAAATGTTCCCGTGCGAACAAAAGCGTATTTTGCAGATCAGGTTCTTTAAAAACGCGCGTGAAATAGCGCGCCTGACCGCCAACGTGAAACGTTGAAAATTCTGCAAGAGGAATATTTTCTTCCATAATAAGTGTTTTATAAAGCATAACAAAAATGATACGATGAAAGCATATACCTCATTTATTCATATCACAAATGCTTCAAAAAAGAAAAAAAATATTATATGTCATTACCAAATCCGTCTGGGGAGGCGCTCAAAAGTATGTGTTTGATTTGACAACGCATTTGTCGAAAGAGCAGTTTGACGTTGCGGTTGTGTGCGGCGGCAACGGCGCGTTAGTACAAAAACTTATAGAAAAGAATATTCGCGTCATTTCTATCCCCTACCTTGAGCGCGACATTAATGTTGGGAAAGAATTATGTTCTTTTTTTTCTTTGCTGAAAATTTTTATGCGCGAAAAACCGGATGTAATTCATTTAAACAGCTCCAAAGCAGGCGCACTTGGCGCAATCGCCGCGTTGAAATACAAACTGCTAACGTTAAATTTTAAATCAAAAACTATTTTTACGGCGCACGGCTGGGGATTTAACGAAGACCGGCCCGAATGGCAAAAATTGATTATTATTGTTGCAAGCTGGCTTGGCGCGCTGTTCCAGAATAAAATCATTTGCGTATCGCAATATGATTATGAGTCGGCTTTGCGATATCACATTGCGCCGAAACGAAAACTTGTAATGATTCATAACGGCATCGAGATTGATGAGAAATATTTTTTGCCGAGGAACGAAGCGAGGCAAACATTACATATTCCGAAACATGCTTTTGTTGTCGGAACCGTTGCCGAACTCACGAATAACAAAGGGCTGGCGTATTTGCTTGAAGCGGCAATAAAAATTCAAGAGACGGTATTATTTTATATTATCGGCGAAGGAGAAAACCGAAAACAATTGGAAGAATATATTACAAAGCATAACGCAAATAAAAAAATAATTTTGGCCGGATTTGTTTCCGACGCAAGCCGGTATCTAAAAGCGTTTGATGCGTTTATTTTGCCTTCTACAAAAGAAGGATTGCCTTATACCCTTCTTGAAGCCGCCGCAGCCGGCTTGCCCTTGATTGGCACGCGAGTTGGGGGCATTCCTGAAATCATTGATGACGGCAAAAACGGATTCTTGGTGCCACCGAAAAACTCCGATGCGCTCACTGACGCAATAAAAAAACTTGTGACAAATCCCGAGTTACAAAACCGTTTTAGCGCTGCCAACCTGCAATTAGTTAAAGATAAATTTTCTTTTGAAACGATGTTTCAAAAAACTGTCACACTGTATCGTTAAACCAATCCGCTTAATTTTTTTAATTCTTCAATCCCCTCTTCAAACCCGACCTGCGGTTCCCATGCAAGCGTGTTTTTTGCTTTGGAAATATTTGCAAGCGTTTCGCGGGCTTCGCCAAGACGCGGCTCGATAAACACGGTCGGCCCGCCGATCAAACCGGCAACATCCAAGACGCTATGATTCGTATGCGTGCCGATGTTAATTATTTCTCCTTTGCCGATATGCCGGCTTTCAGCGGCAAGCAAATTTGCCCGAATCACATCGCGCACATGGGTATAATCCCGCTTTTGATGCCCGTTCGGCACTACGGTCATCGGCTCTCTCTGTTTTTTCTGCCGCAGAAAAATGCCGATAACGGTTGCGTACGGTCCCTCTTCGGGCTGGCGCGGCCCGTACACGTTAAAATAACGCAAGGCAACCGTTTCCAATCCGTACAAATTGCTGAACATGCGGCAATATATTTCACCGAAATATTTTTGCGCCGCGTATGGATTTAACGGCTGGGGGCGCATGTCTTCGTGAAGCGGCATTTCGGTCTGATTGCCGTACGCGGAAGAAGACGCGGAATAAATAACGCGACGCACTTTGTTTTTTGACGAGGCAAGCAGGATATTGAGCGTGCCGGTTGCGTTGATGTCGTGCGCGGTTTTTGGGTCTTGGATTGACGGTTGAATGCGCGCGAGCGCCGCCAAATGAAACACAAACTGCGCGCCTTGAAAAACTGGAAATATCGCATCGTAATCTCGAATGTCCAATTTGTGCAAGATTGCTTTTGGATTGACATATTCTTTTTTTCCGGTTGAAAGATTGTCTATGACATGCACATCCCGCGCGCCGCGTTCAATCAGCGCGTCAACCAAATGCGACCCGATAAACCCAGCGCCTCCCGTAACTATGATTTTAACATTATTGAAATGCATAACATTCTTCTTAAATTTAAATCAAAAAGGATTAAAAATTTTTTTGAGGAGCGGGGTAAATCCGGCTCCGCCGGTTACGATAATTGTTGCGTCTCCAAAATGTTGAAAAATCATTTGATGAGATTTTGTTGTTACAAAATTGTAAAAAACAAAAAATTATGTTACCGTAAAAACTATGCCCCGTAATGAAACTTCGGATTGCTCGCCCACGGCGGGCAGTTCAGAAATTTCAAGGCGGGTAAAGCTAATGTAATTTTTACATAATAAGTATAAGCAAGGTTACACCTTGTTATAATTCGAAGTTCTCCTACGGGGTATGCGCAATAAACAATCAAAAATAAATACTTTCATTCTTGTCGTTGGCGATGCCGTTGTTTTATACGTTTCATTGTATTTGACGCTTGCCGTACGAAACCTTTTCCAGCCGGAACAGCTTTTTTTCCAAAGCCACCTGTACCCGTTTACGATTGCGTTTGCGTTCTGGATTATCATATTCGGCGTTTCCGGACTTTATGATATTCGTACTACAAAAAACGGCATAACATTTATTGAACGGCTCGGCAAGGCGGTGGTAATTAACGCAATTTTTGCCATGTTTGTTTTTTACGTGCGGCCGGAATTTAAACTTACTCCGAAAACAAATCTTGCTCTTGACGTGTTCATTTCCTCGCTCGGTATTTTTGGCTGGCGGTACCTTTACAACATCTTGATTGCCAGCCGGGTTGCAAATCATGTTTTGTTTTTTGGAGTTTCAAAAGAAATTATTGATGCCGTTCAATTAGTGGAAGAAAATCCGCAGTTCGGCTATATTACCGCGGCAGTGATGCTTGCTAACCACGAACCGATTCTGGAACAATTCACCTATCCGATTTTTGAATCATCGGAAAAATTGGAAACCGTTATAAGCAATTTTCACATTGATACGATTGTTATTGCGCCGCAAATTAAAGAAAATAAAAATCTGGTGCGCATGTTTTTTGAAGTTTTGCCGCTTGGCATTTCCGTGATTGAATTCCCGAATTTCTACGAAGGCATGACGGGTAAAATTCCCGTATCCCTTATTCAAGAAGTATGGTTTTTGGAAAATCTTGTTGATTTGAAAAAATCATTGTATGACCGCATGAAGCGCGCAAGCGACATTTTATTTGCCGCGCTTCTCGGCATTCCCGCTTTGGCCGTTATGCCGCTGATCGCGCTTGGCATCGCGCTGGACAACCCGGGCCCGATTTTTTTCAGGCAGAAAAGAATCGGTAAAAACGGCAGCATGGTAGAATTGGTAAAATTCAGGACTATGATTCCGGAAGCCGCCGCCATGGATGCGCAATGGTCAAAAGAAAACGACAGCCGCATCACCCGCTTCGGAAAATTGTTGCGGAAAACCCGGCTCGACGAACTGCCCCAGCTTTGGAACATCATCAAGGGCGACATTTCGTTTGTGGGGCCGCGCCCCGAACAAGTTGACATTACCAAAATGTTGAAAGAAAAAATTCCTTTTTACGACATGCGCCATCTTGTACAACCCGGGCTCACGGGTTGGGCGCAAATCAATCCGCCCTATTATTACTCATCAGTTGACGACACCTATGTTAAACTGCAATACGATTTGTATTACATCAAAAATCGATCGTTCGCGCTTGATCTGAACATTCTATTTCGGACCGCGATGATTGTGGCGAGTCAGGAAGGGAGATAGCGGCTCGAAAATATGTTTTTTGAAAATCGTCGTAAAACCCGGCGAGTTTTACGACTCACGCAAAATTGCTTTTGGTCCCGCTGAGGCGGGACACCATGCCAAAAGCAATTTTGAGTGTTTTCAAAAAACATATTTTCTCGCTGGGGCATGAACGGCGAATGTTTCAAAAATGATATTCCCTCGCTTGAAAGAAAAAAACGAAAGTTTAAAAAATTACGGCGCGCTCGCGAGAATAACAATAGATATTTTTTCAAAAAACATATTTCCTTGCAATATAATAAAACAGAGTGCATACGCACCCTGTTTTATTATATCACTTTTGGTTTTCCGTAGTCGGGTTCAATGCCCTGATTGCGAAGCAGGCGCAAATTTTCATCGTCCAACGCTTCAAGCCATGATACGTCAACGCTATTTTTTTTACCCAAGCTGATGAGGGTGCGCACATCTTTCGGAAAACAGGTTCCGTTGTATCCGCGGAAGTCCTCGTAAAAAATATTCATGCCGTAGTGGCCGATTCGCGGGTCAGCGCCGATTAAATGTTTTACCTCGTCGTAATTGATTCCAAGCGCGCCCGAAAAATCGTAAAATTTGTTTGCCAGCGCGACTTTTACCGCAAGCATGGTATTTGCCGCGTATTTTATTAATTCGGCGGATGCGGCAGGAAGAATTTTTGCGTATTCTTTCGGGGCTTTCGGTAAAAATTCAAGAAGCGC
>JAGXAD010000063.1 GCA_018971745.1 Patescibacteria group bacterium | reverse complement strand
ATCCTTCCGCAAACAACACGGCATCATCGCTGACTTCCGCAACCTGAGCTTCCTGATGCCATAATTCTTGAGTTTTATCTTTTAATGTAGCCTGCACGGCAAAAAGTATAATTCCTTTTTCCGGGTTTTCCGCATGCAAACGAGCCGCTTCCAACAAAAGCTTTTTTATCCGTTCTTGTTTTTCCACAACGGATTCGGGCTGTTCTTGATTTGGCGCTTCTTGATTCATTGGTTTTCTTCCTCCTTACCCATATTTATTCCTTATCAATATTCTACCTCCTGTAATGCCAGTTGTCAAACATAATACTAACGATGCAATAAAAATTCAAACCAAAGCATTGCCCCAAAAGTCACTGCCCAACACACGATTTCAATGACCCGCAGTTCGGTTAGTTTATGCAATGTCATCGCAGTAACGGCAAACACCCAGCAAACTGCTCCAACAAAAAACAGCATCATACGGCAACTCCTTTTTCATTCATTTCAGACGACAACGCATCAACCTCTCAATAATAAGAAATCGCGCCCAAAAAGTCAACCCGACAGCCGGAGCCAGAATAAAAAACACCCGTTCGGCCCATGCCTGAACGGGTGATTTCTCCGCAATCGGAGATTTTTTGTTGAACGCCGCATGAAAAACCGAAAAACTACCAGCGAAACACGATTCCGGCTTTTGCCTGATTATCGGTTCCGCCAAAACCAAACGCGTATCCCGCCTGAAGCTTTGCCGCATACGGGCCAAGCCGGAAGAGTTCATAATTGATCCCTGTGTAGAGTTGCGAGGCATTTTTTTCCGGCAGCGAACCTTCGTCGTGGCCGCCCGAAGACATCATCGTCATCATGCCGCCTGAAGCGTCGTCTTGCTGAGGCATTTCCGCATCGGCTTCGTCACGATGCTTGGCAAAAAATTGCTGCCATCGCAGAACCGGCGTTACGCGGTTCAGCATCGCCCGTGCGGTTTCGTTCTTTACCGGCAGTACCGCTCCAAGATTCACGCTTGCCTCCAGCCAATAGGCGCTGCCTTGGTCGGTGCTGCGGGCAACCTCGCCCTGCAACTGGACCGACTCTATCTTCTTGATAAAATACCCGCCGGCGATGTGGTCGCCCCGCGTTGTTGCGTACGAAACTCCGAATTCCAGATTCTTTTCCGGAAAATAAGTTCCGATGCGCGCGCCGAACATCGGGTTCGCGTCAAACCACGATAATTCCCGCCCGGTGCCGCCGAAGAAACTGCCGTTCAGCATCACTTTGTCGGCAATCCGGTAATTCCATCCGATCTTGCCGCCCAAGGTACTTTCCGGCACCATGCCGGTTACCCAGGGCAAATCCTGCGACAGGTTAATCCAGCTTGGATGGAGCCGAGCCCGCGAGAAATTGAAATCATTGATGATTTTCCCGGCGGTCAGCTGCACATGATCTCCCAAAAAATAAGTGAGATGAACGTATTCAAACCCAAAATCAAGCACATGAGGCCCCGGATTAAGCGACAAATTAAATTCCGGCTCCAATTGCAGAAGCCACCGATCGCCAAGCCGAGCGTAAATCTCCTGAGAATACGTCATTGAGGCCTCGCGTTCGCCTTTCAGGTCGGACGAAACCGATGCTATCCCCTTAAACACGACGTTGCGATTAAACCAGTCAAGCGGTTCCAAATATTTTTTCGGCTCCGGCGCAAGCAAAGACAGATATTTTCCGATGCGAAGGGCTTCCGAATACGGCATCTGCCCAATCGTCGCCATTCTCATCATAATGATCGGCCATTCCGCCTTGTTATATTCCGTTCCGGTAAATCCGTAGTGCGGAGCGCGGCTCATTTGCTCGCTCCAGCTTTGTACGCCGGCGGCCAATTCTTTTTGAGCATTTTGAGCATTGTTTTCTTCGGCATAAGCGGCCCCGAACAGAAACAAACCAAGCATCATCGCCAAAACCACGCTCATCATCTTTTGAATAACTGCGCTTCCGTGCGACATCGTCTCCTCCCTTTGTTAATATGTCAACGAACTGAACCGGGACTTTTGCCGGCTATCGGCAAAAACCCAATCCAGGTTCTTCAGAATATAAGTACATAGAATAATAAAAACCGTCAAGAAGTATCGCATACGTCGGAAAACTTTTTGTTCGGCAAATCATTTTTTGTTGTAAAATATAATGAAAACCTTATTAAATAGGCGATTTTTCAGCTCAAAAAACGGCGACAATTCTGTCGCCGTTTTGACAAAAGAAAAACAATATTATGAAATCTCGCGGCTATGAAACGATTCCCGATGCGCTTTTGACCTGCCGTATTTTTTAATCAATGCCCGATGCAGAGCGGTGCCGTATCCTTTGTGAATGTCAAACCGGTACTGCGGGTACTTTTTGTGCAGGCGCAACATCAAACGGTCGCGCGTAACTTTCGCGATAATTGACGCCGCGGCAATCGCCGGAATTTTCTCATCGCCTTTGACAATCGTCTGCGACGGAATTTGTTTTGGAAGATACAACCCGCCGTCCAACACCGTCCGCAATAATCTGTTGCCTGCCAATTTTTTATACACGCGCCGCGCCCCGAGATTTGCCGCCTGCGAAATGTTAATGCGGTCAATCGTTTTCGGGTACACCCGCGCAACCGCCCACAAAATTTCGCGATGCGCCGTTAATTTTGAAAACCACGCTTCGCGCTGTCGCGCGGATAATTTTTTAGAATCTTTAATATTTTTAAAATCCTTCCAAAATTTTGACTTTTGAAATTTGAATTTTGAATTTATTCTTATTCCTCCGACTACAACGGGACCCGCAAGCGGTCCCCTGCCGGCTTCGTCAATGCCAATAATAACCATTTTGTTTTTTTTATAGCCATAGTAATATGGAACAAATGGAACATTAACAAAGGATGTATTGATGAGACGCTCTCATCTTTTCCAAACAGCCGTATTTCTGTTCATTATAACAGTATTCGTAACGGTTTGCGCAACGCCCGCAGTAGCGCAACGCACTGCCTACCGGGAAATAACCGTTACCGCGCTTGCCGACCGCGAACTTATGGAGAACGACGCGGAAGGCACCGAACGCGAAATCAAAGACATTATTGCGTTTGCCGCGGATGTTTTCAAACAAGAATTCGGCGTTACCCTTAAACTCCGAGCCGTCAAACCGTGGGAATTCCCGTACGGGAAAACGAAACTTGACGCAAATGACGCGCTCGCTGACGCGAATGTGCAGGCGCGCGGCAATAAAGATTCGGACATCACGCTCGGATTCACGAAAAAAAAATTAATGTTGGAATATAAAAAATTAGGCGGCTATGCGTTTATGTTTGGAAATGCGGCTGTTACGCATTTTGACGAATCTATCGCTCTTCATGAAATCGGGCATCTGTTTGGCGCGCATCACAGCCAAGACCCATTATCAATTATGTATGAAGGATATACCGATAGCGAGAACTTTGACCGTACGAATAAGGCAGTCATCCAAAAAACAATGGAGAAAAAATTTTCAATGCCGAGCGCGCCCTGATGTTCTATCGGGGCTTTTTTATCAAACAAAAAATCGGCAGATGGTTACTGCCGACTCTACAAACTATTTTACCACCGGCTCCATTCTGATGTCAATGGGATATTCACGGTACTTCAGAAGCATTAGGTGCTTCAAAAACTTTCTGGCGCTTTCAACCACCCGTGGAATCACCGAGTCAAACAGCGCTTGCTCGTTCATAAGTTCCGCAACGCTCGCGCCCCGCTCAATTTTGACATTCACCGGAGACGCCCATTGGATAATGTCAGGCATATCAATGGTCCGGTCAATTCCGCCCATGGAATCAAGCGTGGTCAGATGAACATCAAGCGGCACGAACTTTCCCAAAATCATACGAAGCGCGCCCAAATCATTTACCGGAAGAGCTACCGGGTTTAAACTTGAGATTGAGGAAAAGCTTCTGTGGGAACCAAACGCATTATTGCGCCATCCCCAATTTTCGCAATCGCGACTGTGAGCCGACCCGGCAAAGACCGAAACCTTAAAACTGACTCCGCCAGGAAGCTTACCCTGCGATTTCATGTATTCCGCGCAATCAAAGGCACCAATATCCCAAATTAAAAATGTCCGCAATCCGCACTCAACGCCACGCAACATTTGATAAAGATACTGACAAACTTCAGAAACCCCTCGATGGTGCAACCCGAAAAACGACCCCTCGCAAGGATGCTTTCCTTCCCGAACGCCCTCAACACCTTCAAGTGGACTAATCGGCGTTCCGATAAATTCAACGCCGCTTAATTTTGAAATTTCGGCAATTGCCCTTAAATCAGCATCAGACAAATCCGTAAATCCACCGAGCGTGCCGACAACCCGATGCACGGGAACATTTTCTTTTCGAAAAACTTCCAGCAACCGCTCAAATGTATTCGGACTGTTCGGCCCGACCGCTTCTATCTGAAACTGCCCGCCGTGAGGAAAAGTAAACGAAGAAAAATGCGGCTTCCAACCAGCTTCACGCCCAAATACCGCCGCGACAGCGCCGGAAACCGTTTCGTAATGTTTTTCAAGGTGCATAGCGATTTCCTCCTTTTCCCGTTTCTTCTGTTTCCAAAAACCACACAAGTATTCGTATCAAATCCGTGTAAAGATGTCAAGTGCTTTTTATTGCGCCCTGCAATTATGATAAGTATAATGGAACCAGCGTGAATAATCCAAAAATCAAAATTCAAAAGTCAAAATGTAGGTTTGAAAATTTTTCGTCGGAAAAATTTTCTTTCACTCATTTTGAATTTGCGTTATGAAATTCACTCATTTGCATGTTCACAGCCACTATTCCCTGCTTGACGGCCTTGCAAAAATTGACGACCTG
>JAGXAD010000062.1 GCA_018971745.1 Patescibacteria group bacterium | reverse complement strand
AATTGAGCATGTTGCGAAAATCCGCGTGACGGAATCCGTAAATGGATTGCGCGTCGTCCCCGATGACGAAAATGTTTCCGTGTTTTTTTGCGAGGAGTTTGATGAGTTCGTATTGCGCGGCGTTGGTGTCTTGGTATTCGTCAACGTGAATGTGGCGGAATTTATTTTGCCAGCGCGCGAGCGTTTCCGGGTATTGCCGGAACAGCATGACCGCATTAAGAATAAGGTCGTCAAAATCAAACGCGTTTGCGCGCTTCAAACTTTTTTGATAGCGGTCATATACGGCATAGAGAGTTTTCGGAAAAATTTCCGAAGCGTCTTTGCCTTCATATTCGTCCGGCGTTACGAGTTCGCTTTTGAGCGACGATACGGCGTGCGCCATGAGCCCGGCCGGGTATTGTTTTGGGTTTAGATTAAGTTCTTTTATTACTTCTTTGACGAGTGAGAGCGAATCATCGTCGTCAAATATGGAAAATTGTTTCGTAAACCCAATTTTGGGCGCTTCCTCTCGGAGTACGCGGACGCAAAATGCGTGAAATGTTCCGATGAACGGCGCGTTGTTAGTTGCTGGCTGGCGGCTGGCGGTTAGCGCGCGCACGCGCACTGCCATTTCCTGCGCCGCTTTGTTGGTGAAAGTAACCGCAAGAATGGTTTCCGGCGCTATGCCGTTTGCGATGAGGTACGCTACGCGATGCGTCAGTGCTTTGGTTTTTCCTGACCCTGCTCCTGCAATAATAAGCACAGGCCCTTCGATCGCAAGAACCGCTTCTTTTTGTTTTTCATTGAGATTTTGGAGGATGTGGTGCATTTTGTTTTTTGCTCGGTGGGCCCTCGCACTAATCACGGCATGCGAAAATTATTATTCTTTAAAATAAAGAAATAAATTCCGTCTTACTATTCAATAAACCAATCATAAAACCTTAACTATACGGCTATAGGCCGTAATGCCATGATTAGTGTCGGGGTGTGGACAGGGTAGTGAAAGTTCGGCTTGTCGCCGAAGGCGGCAAATCATTCAGCCGAACTTCTACTACCCTGTGGATAATTCATTGTATTATAGTCCGTACCGTGCTACAATAAATGAAACGATAGCGATGTCGTTTTTTGTTTGGGAATAAGCAGGAACGCAAGAAAAAGCCCGAAAAACAAAGAAAATCTAACTAACCGAACAACTATTAGTAATCAAAATTCTCGTTTTTCCTCATCTTTTTTAAATGATTGGCGCGGGAAAAACGAAAAACAACCGAAAACATTAAAAAAATCGCTTCTTTATCAAAAGAAGCTTTTGGCTTTTTTAAGGGTTTCTTCGTTTTTTTTGGGGCTTTTGGTTCTTATCCGCCCGGTTGAGGCGCATGCCGGATTTTGGGATTGGTTGTTTTCCGGCGGTTTGCAATCTCAAACCGCATCGTTGGTAAATACAACATATGCGGCAAGTCAGCAGGCGCCTGCTCTTGCGGCAAACAACCAGCCTCCAGGCGACGGAAATAATGCGGAATGTGATACCAGTGCAATGGTTATTCAGGACAGCGCCTTGGTCGGCACGTCCAATCCGGTCGGCAGTATGACTTGCGCGATGAATCCGTACGGCCAGATTTTTTTGTACACCGTGCAAGCAGGAGACAATCCGTCTTCCATTGCGCAATCGTTCGGAATTTCTCTGAATACGCTTTTGTGGGCAAATGACATTCAAAATTCCCGAAGCATTAAAGCCGGCGACAAATTGGTTATTCTGCCGGTGTCCGGCGTGAAATATGCAGTGCAGGCGGGCGATACTATTCAGTCAATCGTAAAAAAGTTTAAAGGGGACGCATCCGATATCATAAGTTTTAACAATCTTTCGCTTGATGAAAAATTGGCTGTCGGCGAAGAAATCATTATTCCTGACGGCGAATTGTCTTTGCCTCAAGCCCCAAGCAATGGAATAAGTCCGAGATTCAGCGGTCTGCCGGATTTGAAGGGATATTGGCTGCGCCCGATTGCGAACGGCATCAACACTCGCGCGACAAAAACAAATCCGCACGGCATTCACGGAAATAACGGCGTTGATTTATCAAGCGCGTGCCATGAGCCGGTGTTTGCGTCTGCGACCGGAACGGTGTTGATTGCAAAAGACAGCGGATGGAACGCGGGCTACGGAAAATATGTCGTTATTCTGCACCCGAACGGCGTACAAACCTTGTACGGGCATTTGCTGTCGCTGAATGTGGCGCCCGGGCAAGATGTGTCGCAGGGAGAAACCATTGGTTTGGAAGGCAATACCGGCAATGTGCGGGGTACTACCGGTTGCCACGTTCATTTTGAAATCCGCGGCGCGCGAAATCCGTTTTAACGAAGCACTTGACAAGATTTAATAAATTTGATAGTATTAATATGTTATGGAGTGCCTTGAAAAATAGGTAATAAACGTCGAGAAACCGTGCCGTTTTGGCACAAACGCAAAGGAGGGGGAAATGAACAGGGTTGACCGAAGTAGTTTAACAAAGATGGCGATTGAGCGGGCGCGAAAGATGAGTTATTCAGCCCCACACGAAATCAGGCAAGATATGGTGATTTTTAAGGAGCATGCCGTTATTATGTCGGCCAACACTTTGGCAGACATGGCGGCGCTCTTGCCAAAGCTGGTTGCGGCGCAGTTCAAGACGCGGCAGGTTGCCAAGCGGCGCCAGGCAAGCGCCCGCGCGGCACGGGCAACCAAAAAGGGGCCGAAGGTGAAGGCCCCGAGAGATGAAAGAAAAAAGGGAAACCGGGATCGATAAACGACCGGCTTTCAAAAAGGCGGGATGCAACAAGGAAAAACCTTGAAGCGCCCTGCCTTTTTATAATTGGCAGCGGAGGAGCAAAATATAAAACAGGATTTTATATTTCGTCCGAGCGAACCAATTTCAAGAAATGCCTCAGTATTTCTTACATTTCTCCGCGCGCCCGGTATTGCAGAGCTTGGAGAACATGATTTGCCGTGATACATTCCGACGCGTCAAGGTCGGCAATGGTGCGCGCAACTTTAACGGTGCGAAAGTAAGACCGCGGCGACATGGCAAAACTGTTGTACGCCGTTTCAAGAACTGATTTTGTTTCGTTATCCAGAACGCAGTGCGCTTTGATTTCTTTGGTTTGCATGGCGCTGTTGGTGAGTATTTTTCCGGAAAATCGTTCGCGCTGTATGGCGCGAGTTTTTTCAATCCGTTTTTTTATGGTTTCGGATGATTCGTTGTTTTGCGAGCCGTCGGTTAATTTTTCGTATTCAATGTGGGGTACGTCAATGTAGAGATCAATCCGATCAAGCAGGGGTCCTGAAATTTTTCTTCGGTATTTTGATATGGTTCCCGGAGAACACACGCATTCTTTTTTCGGATTGCCGTAGTGTCCGCACGGGCACGGGTTCATCGCGGCAACGAGCATGATTTCCGCCGGATAAGTTACTGACCCTTGCGCTCGCGCAATGGTAATTTCGCGGTTTTCAAGGGGTTGGCGAAGCGATTCAAGGACTCTGCGGTCAAATTCCGGAAATTCGTCAAGAAATAAAACGCCGCGGTGCGCCAAAGTAATTTCTCCGGGTTTGATCGTTGCTCCCCCGCCGGTAATGGAGACCGCTGATGCGGTGTGATGCGGCGCCCGATACGGCCGGGAAGCCACAATGGTTTCGGTGTCTTTCAATAATCCTGCAACGCTGTAAATTTTCGTTACTTCAATTATTTCTTCGCGCTCCAAATCCGGCAAAATGGAAAGCAGGGCTTTTGCAAGCAAGGTTTTTCCGGTTCCGGGCGGTCCTTCCATCAGCAAATTGTGTCCGCCGGCTGCGGCAATTTCTAAAGCGCGTTTTGCCGTTTCTTGTCCTTTGATGTGAGAAAAATCAATTTCGGGGTCCTCGTGCGGAATTGTTTCTTTGGCGTGCGGTGATACTGAAGCCAAATCGTTTTTTCCTTCAAGAAATTTTAGGAGCGAGTCAATGTGTTCAACTTCTTTGATGTCTATGCCTTCAACTAAAGACGCTTCGCGTCCGTTGCCTTTTGGAATGAATACGGTTTCAAATCCGAGTTTTTTGGCAAGAAGCACAATCGGCAAAATGCCGGCAACTTTTTTAATGGAGCCGTCAAGGCCGAGTTCGCCGACGAATAATTTTTTTTCCGGATTGAACCGCGCCTGATCCGACGCAAGCAAAAATCCGAGCGCAATCGGCAAATCAAACGCGGGTCCTTCTTTTTTTAAGTCCGCCGGCGCCAAATTAATGATAACGCGCTGGGATTTTTTATGAGGTGGCCGCGCGCCGATATTGCGGATTGCGGATCCGATGCGCTCTCTTGATTCCTGAATTTCTTTGTCTGCGAGTCCCACAATGGAGAAAATATGAAGCCCGGGAGACAAATCAACTTCAATCGTGATGAGTTTTGCGTCAAGTCCCACGACTTGCGCCGAGTAGAGTTTAATCATGCGCTATTCGTAGCAGAATGGTTTTTTCCTGTCAAAAGCAAAACAAAAAGCCGCTTGCGCGGCTTGCGTTAGTCGTTGAATTTAATTTAATTTAATAGATTTACAAGTTGGCATATCGGCAATATGAGCTATCCATGTTTTTGCAAATTCGCGAGCTTCTGTCGCATCTGTTTTTGTAATTAGTCGTCCGAGGACCGACAAAAATAAATTTTTTGTTGTGCTAAAGTTTGCAAAAAATGTAATAAGGTAAAACATTGCTTGATACACCATCCAATTGTCGGTATTTTGAAGAATAATTTCTGCTAAAATGTTTTTTACCTCTTTCTCGTATTCCGGAAGCAGTTCTTCAAAATCCAATGGAGCGTCATCCATACCGCCTCTACTTCGCAATGCTCGGAAGACC
>JAGXAD010000061.1 GCA_018971745.1 Patescibacteria group bacterium | reverse complement strand
TGAATATTTGTCCGCGTTTCAGAAATCATTGCAACAAGCAATGGGATAAATTAAACCTCTCCGCATAGCGGAGAGGTTTAATAATGGGATATTCTAAACTTTGCGCGAAACCATTTTGAGGGAAATTGACCGCCTCCGCTTCGCTCCGGCGGGACGCTCGGGCGCGGCGGAATTCCTCCCACACCCCCATTCCGCCGCGCCCTCGCTTCTGGCATTTCGGCGAAAAAATCCGGCGGCTATGGTTTTATCGTCTCGACTTGTTGAAATTTCTAATCGCGCCTTCCATCACGCACTTCATAATCATACCATTGATTGGCTCGCTGTAACTTCGCTCACCCTCGGACAACTGCATTCGGCCAATGTTTTCGTTCCAAACGAAATACTGTGTTTTTTCCCGGCCCTCTTTGTGTAATGCCAAACCGTCAGTAAACGGGTCAACTTGCACAATTTTCCGAAGGTCAAGATTTATTGTTTTCATGTTGCCGGAAAAAACAAATCTTTCGTTTGTTATTGTCAAAATTCCTTTGTCTATGTCGCATATTTCCTGATGAGATTCGCTCGTTGAGCCGAATCGTCCCATTCTGAAATACACCCCTTTCGCGATACGAAAACTTGGCCCGGCGTAGCCGCCGCTACTTTTTCGGACTGCTCGCGGCTCCTTCAAAGTTACGGCGGGAAGCGCAAACAGCAAATCTTCGCCCGGCTTCATAATCACCGGCGTATCAACGCCCTTGAAACTAATTTTAATAGAGCCATTACTTAACTTTTCAAGCCAACGTTCAATATCGGCTACTTTATTAGCGACATCTACCCATTCACGTGGATACAATTCTTGCAAACGATATTCTGCCCACATCGTGCTATTATTTGCCTTTGTTTCGCGAAGTTGCCATTTGTTATCCCCTTCAGTTCTTTTTCGGAATTTTGTACCGCATGCAGTACAAAACATAGTTTCGTATTTACTAAGCAATAAAAATCCGCCTTGTTCTTCACCAATCAATAGTTTATCTGAGCCACAAGCAATGCATTGTTTCATAGATTTAAGATTCTCCACATCAGGAAGCGAGATATTAATCATCCTTCTGATATTGTCATGTTGTGAATTTGATACGCTAGTTAGATCAAGTGGACGAGCATCTGATTTTGATATGTATTCTAAATCACCACCAGATTTAAGCACTCCGGCAACCGCTTCAGCAAAATAAATCGGCGGAGTAGTGTATCCGTGAATCCATAATCCTTCCGCTTCAAATTTTTCCTTTGCCGATTTTAATTCGCCAAGCATTGTTTTATATTCTTGCTCACCGATAATACTTTTCATCCTTTTATCAAAAGAATTTCCGAGTACCTTAAAATCGGCATTCTTTATTTCCTTTGCCAACTCATCGATACATTCTTTTGTCCAATATCGCGAAACTATTTTTGCCTCCGGCCAGTCAAAATAATTTTCTGGCATCCCCGAAAATGGACTTGGCATTGATATATTCAAACTGAACTTCTCATCGCCCTCGCCGAATTCTTCAGACTCGTTAATTCCGTTGTCTAAAATTTTCGGATGAAACTCTAAATTTTTTAGTAAGATAGCCATAAAATTATTTTAACAACTCCTCCATAGGAACGCCTAATGACTTGGCGATTTTTTGAAATTTTGGACCCGGGGAGAATCGGACTCGCGTCTTCCGGATGTCCCGATAAATCTTGGTGGGCCCATAATGGTGGACCCGGGGAGAATCGAACTCCCGCACCCCGGATGCAAACCGGGTGCACTGCCACTATGCTACGGGCCCACCAAGATTTAACGAGGATCCGCGATGTATAAATAAATTTTAGAAATGTTTCATCTCTTTTTCTATCGCAACCCTCTTTTTTAGAGATTTAAGATGTCGTTCTCTGATTGCTGCTTCGGATCTGGTTGCGAAATTTTCTTGATGAATGAGTAACCATGGTCTTTGTGATTTTGTAGAATGTACTTTGCCAGCATTATGTTGTGCAAAGCGTTTTTTAACATTTTCCGTGATGCCGATATAGTAAGTTCCCTTTATAGATTTTAAGATGTAGAGATGAAACATTTCAAAATTTGTATACATCGGGACAAACCGAGTGCACTGCCACTGTGCTACGGGCCCTTAATTCATTTTACTTTTTTTCGGATTGATGCCGCGCTCAAGCCGCATCCGCGTTTCTTGTTCAACCCCTTCCATAAGTTCGCCGATGGCTATGGCGTTTCTTTGTATGGCATCGTTCATAACGATAATTTGACTGCGCAGGTCTTCAAACCGCTTTGTGTCTTTTGGGTCAATCTTGGGAAGCTCTTGAACCAGCCGGTCGCGCTCGCGCATGAGTTCCCGGAGATGTTCCTCAATAATTTGAACATGTTCCGGTGCGACGATTCCTTCTTTCGGAGTAAAACTTTTGAATTCGGGGATATTGTTTTCTTTTTGCGATTCCATAAATATTTGTATCGTTTAATTTGTATTCTGAGCAAGTATCCGCAAAAATTTCACTCGGGCTGGCGGTGGGATCAATAATGTAAATACAAAATAAAGGCGGTGAAATTTTTGCGGATGCGAGCGATATTGCGCCCAGCAGGATTCGAACCTGCGACCATCTCCTTAAGAGGGAGCTGCTCTGCCGGACTGAGCTATGGGCGCAAACATAACTTTTGCATTATAACACGGGCACGAATTGATTTTCAAGCCTTTTTGTTTTTAATCTTGACAACAGCAAATACAAATTGTACGGTGGAACTGCTGAATTTGAAATTGACCTTTGAAAACATTCTTATTCAAGGAGAAAACGCCATGCGAATACGGATGCACAGTTATCATGAAGTGGTTGCTGCAGCAGCAAATTTATGCCGTGAAGCCAACTTTTATATTCCTCAAAACACGCGCGCACTGCTTGAGCAATCTTTTCAAAACGAAGAAAGCGAACTCGGAAAAATGGTTTTGGAACGAATTTCCGAAAACGCGAAAATCGCCGCTGAAGAACAAATGCCCTTGTGCCAAGATTGCGGCTCCGCGCTTGTATTTTTGGAGATAGGGGAACAATTCAGAATACGCGGCGGCAATGTCATTGACGCCGTTTCCGAAGGTGTGCGGCGCGGATACCGCGAAGGATATTTGCGAAAATCAATGTGCCATCCGCTTACGCGCAAAAACACAGGCGATAACACGCCCGCGGTCATTCATACCGACATCGTGAAAGGCACGCGCCTGAAAATTATTGTTATGCCGAAAGGCGGCGGCAGTGAAAATATGACCAAATTAAAAATGCTGACCCCGTCTGCCGGCAAAAAAGGCATTGCGGATTTTGCAGTGCAATCCGTTGTGGAAGCGGACGGCAATCCGTGCCCGCCATTGATTCTTGGTATCGGCATCGGCGGAGGTTCCGCGGAACGAACGATGTTTCTTTCGAAAAAAGCGTTGTTGCGCGCAACAAATTCCGCGCATTCGAATCCGGAAATTGCCGCGCTGGAATCAGAAATTCTGGAACGGGTCAATCAAACCGGAATCGGCCCGCAGGGACTGGGCGGCAGAATAACCGCAATGGCGTGTTTCATTGAATGGGAACCGTGCCATATCGCAAGCTTGCCGGTTGCGATTAATCTTCTGTGCCACAGCGCGCGGCACGCGGAGGTGCGATTATGAACGCTAAAAAAATATTGTTGCCGCTTACCGATGAAATTATTGCCGGCCTGAAAGCGGGTGATGCGGTTCTGCTGTCGGGCATTTTGTTTACCGGCCGCGATGCCGCGCACAAACGGATTGTTGAAGCGCTGGCTCGAGGCGAAGCTCCGCCGTTTGATATTCAAGGAGCGACAATTTACTATATGGGGCCGTCTCCGGCAAAACCAGGAGCTATTATCGGCGCAGCAGGACCGACTACAAGCGGCCGCATGGATGCGTACACTCCGCGGCTTTTGCAAGAAGGCTTAAAAGGAATGATTGGAAAAGGGTTCCGGTCCGAAGCGGTGCGCCAGGCGATTGTAGAACATCACGGCGTCTACTTCGCGGCTATCGGAGGCATCGGCGCTTTGATTTCAAAATGCGTTAAAAAAGCAGAAGTGATAGCGTATCCGGAACTTGGCGCGGAAGCGGTTTTAAAACTGGAAGTGGAAGATTTTCCGGCAATCGTGATTAACGACATACACGGAAATGATTGGTACCGGATAAGAAAATAGAAAAAGTATGCAAACAACAAACCCGCGTTCTTGCTAACGCGGGTTTTTTCATGCCCAAATTTTACAAACGCCCTAAGAACCAAATTAAAATCCCTTGTTTTTTCAAAAGTTTTTGTGGTATAATTTCAAGAGTTTTTCGATCTTTTACAAGGAGACGGCAATGGCTCAACAAAAAATTTTAATGTGCCCGCCGGATTATTACGGCGTAGCATATGAAATCAATCCGTGGATGAAAGTATCCAATCAGCCGAATAAAACACTTGCCCGACTGCAATGGCAAACAATGAAACAAACGCTCGAACAAACCGGGCTTTTGGTGGTTTTGATGCCGCCGGTTCCCGGATTGCCCGACCTCGTGTTTACCGCAAATGGCGGGTTAAGATATTACGGCGGCGTTATTCTCAGTAATTTTAAATACCCTGAGCGCCAAAAAGAAATTATCCATTTCGTAAATTTTTTTGTTTTTCAAAAATACGCTTGCGGCTGGTTGCCGCCCGGCATATTTTTTGAAGGAGAAGGCGACGCGCTGTTTTGCGGAGAAAAACTGGTTTGCGGATACGGCATGCGTTCGGATAAGCGCGGCATAACTACTGTGGCGAAAATTATCGGAAAAGAGCCGATACTGCTCAAATTGATTGACCCGTATTTTTACCACTTGGATACCTGTTTTTGTTATCCGAAAAAAGATTTGGTGCTGTGCCATCTTCCGGCGTTTAACAAATCATCTCGGGAAA
>JAGXAD010000060.1 GCA_018971745.1 Patescibacteria group bacterium | reverse complement strand
TGCTCATACGCAAGTTGTTTTTAATTTTTACAACCATATTAGAAATGTTGTAAATTTTTGACAAATTTGAAGTGTTAAAAATTCCAATAAATACTGATATTTTTGATATTTTCAGAAAATCGCAGAAATAAATCATTCAATACTCTTGACAAACAGTCAAGGATAGTATAGGATGGTTATGTAAGCTCGGATAAGAAATTATTTGAGCTTTGATCTTCAAAAGCAGCAGGAGGGGCTTTCTGTCTGATACGTACATAAGCTCGTGCTTATACAACCGCCCTGGTTTTTCAAACTCGGGCCGGTTCACACACATTATTTTTCCTATCAATCTTTGATAGGAGGTATGAGCAAACAACGGTCGGATGGATTTAACGACATATTGCGAGACCCGTTCTCAAGATATGCACCCCTGCGTTTGGCGCACATTTGTCGGCAAACGCGGGGGCAAAACATTCGCGATTTTTCGCGAACATCGGCCCCGTCATTAAGGCCAAATTGTCTCTCCGTTCTGATTTCGTTTCGGCGGAATCGGAGGGAGGCAGTTGAGCCGATTTTGTTCCGTCATCTCAAGTTGTTTACATAATTTATAAAACTGGATGATTCGGAAAAATCCGGTTCAACTGTCTCTCACACGAGAGAAAGATGTTCCCCTTTTCGCACCGCGAGTAGTCAGACCCCCCACAGGGTACTACTCGAATGATGCGAACGAGACCGGACTACCAGCGCTGGTATGCAGCGCCCAGGGAGTTACCGGACCACCCTCGTTTCTCCGGCGGGAAACGATAGGGCTGGCGCTTTGTGGGAGGATAAGGAACATGCCGTGTTTTCCGACTTTATAATGTCGGCTCGGATATTCCGAACCTGCGAACATAAAGCGGTAAGAGAAGATGCGCAACTTCTCTAGACCAGTGTGGGTTTGTATCCGCCGGCGCAATTATTCGCCGAGATTCTTTATCTCGGCAATACATTCCCGCCGCTCTTGCGGCGGGTTCGTGGGGGAAGATTTAGCGCCGCTTTGCGGGAACATGCCGCTTTCCCCCTTCCACCAAAGTTTTTAAAACGGTTTAAAAATTTTGGCGGGAGAAACAATCAAGCAGTTTTACAAATCAATAAATCGTTTAGCAAGAGACTGCTATCCGGGTTTTTGAAAAACAACGGGCGAGAAGACAAATTTTTTCATAATTTTTATTTTAATTCTCCGCACGCCAAACTTCATAACCTTGATAGCGGCCTCTTGCCAAACAAAGCAAGGAAAAACATTGCGCGTCCGTGCAGGGTCTTGTCCGCCATTCAACTAGGCAACTTGGCCAACAAGACCAAATCCGGGAGAGACATTGACTGCTCTGTTTGTGCTGCGCCTAACAGCACGCGAGAGTCAATGTGTCGACGCGTCAGGTACACTAGCGCGGCTAGCCTACCTGGGACCGGAGACGCGCAAAAATTCCCGCCACTCTTGCGGCGGGCGGGGGCGAAGACAAGCGCGAACTTCAGGTGGAAAAACCACTCGTGGAAGTCGCCTCGGCAGCTTGCCGCCCCCCTTCCACCAAAATTTTCAAAGCAGTTTGAAAGTTTTGGCGGGAGGGAAATGAAAAACTGTTCTTTTTTTGTGGCCAATTTTCGCCCGCAAAACGCGGGAAGGAGGTGTAGAATGGCACGGATTTGTTGGAAGTCGTTTATTATTATTTGCGGAACATGCGGGCATCGCAACCGCCCGCATCCGTCGCCTCGCATCGGAATCCGGATGGCTCTCACGGGACAACTCGGAAATTGCCGCGGATGCCAAAAGGCCTTGCGGCCTCCGGTGCTGCGCGACCGCCCACTGACTCGGCAAATCCGCGCCGAGCTCATCGCAGAAGGCATCACGCCAGTATGCTAACAAGAAAGGTTCTTTTTGAAAAAAGGGGGTGGTTATCTGGATCGGGATTAATTAGGGCGAAATAAACCATAGCCCGTGGTTGCTTACAGAGAAAATTTCACCTGAAAGGTCTGGAAAGTGCAGACCCAGGATGAAGTTATGTCGAAAGACTTGAGCACACTCTGAAGCGTAAAAAACCAAAGCTCCCGTTAAGAGCGAACGGACAGAATACCGTTCGCCGCTCTTCCGAGAAACCTGCGAACAGGTTTTTCGGAAGAGCGAAAGAAAAAAGAAAGTTCTTTGTCGTAATTTTGTCGCCGCGCGTTGCGGCGAGGAGGGAATAGCCATGGTTGATAAACTTGGCAAGGCAATTCTCTTGTTTGGAAACCAAAATGGCGACCATCTTGAAGGGATGGTCATTGTTGAAGGACATCCCGGAAATTGCGTTTGGAACCTGATTCCGATTCCGCAGAACGGGGAAAAAAATCAGGAGCCGAAACAAAATTCCGGCGAGCCGCCGTATCGACGATCCACAATTGGTTTTCGCGGGCGTTAAAAAACAACCACCACAACAAATGGAATAAAAAGGAGGTGATTGTTAGTGCCAATCCCAATGCGGGCTGCAAAGGATTCTGTGATGTCCCCGGGACAGCCCAAGAAAAAAGCCGGATAACCGGCATCCCAATTACGATATAATCAGCCGAGACAAGTTTTTACTTCGTTTCGGCCTTCCACCAAAATTTTCAAACTGCTTTGAAAATTTTGGTGGGGGAGGAGCTGGAGGTTCCCTTCCCGGTTGGCCGCGAGGTACGGCCGGCGGCCCTTGAAAAGACCGCAACAAAAGGTTTTGCAGACAAACTCGTCGGAGCCGATGGAGTTTGCCGGCAAAATCAATCCTCCATTCCGTTTTCGTTTGGCGCGCGATTGTCCGGCAACGCCCATGTGTTGCCAAGATATCGCGAGAAACGCCAAATCCGGGTCCGGAAGCCGCGTCGGTCGGCGTTGAGGGACACCATGCGAAAACGGAATTACCGATGGGAAGCGTTCTCCCGGCTAATGCCAAAAACGAAAGCTGTCTATTTGAGGAGTCGCTCTCTTCAAAAGCAAGGCCAAATTCGCCTGACAGCACGAGAGAGCCGCTAACTCTCTCAAACCTTTTGCATGCCGTGAAAACGGCATCGGGCCGCGGGAGCAGGCCCACAAATAAATTCGGGATTCTTATTTTCCCGAGTGTTCCCCCGCTAAACGGGAGCGGATGCGTGTGGTCAACCCGGTAATACTGACACACGCGATAGATTCATATAGATTGGCGGCAAGGTCGGACTGTTCCTCCTTGCCCGTTCTTCCGAAAAACTTGCAAACAGGTTTTTTGGAAGAGCGGAAATAAATCGTTCAAAAGTTCTTTCAGATAAAATTAAAATCACTTCCGCATGGCTACGGAAGAATGAGAGGAGGTGGTCGCACTGTTTCGGAGAATTGAGATTATCGCTCCGTATAGCGGCATGTATGTGTCGGATCCAAGAATTGGTGTTTGGAAGATCAGTAGTTGGACGATAATCGGTAAATTGTCCGCCATGTCCGTTGCGTGCCGCTCCATGGTTGAAAGCGGGCTTCCGGATCCGAACAAGCACGGCTACCAGAAACGAATAGGCTTGGACGGAAGAAGGATTCGTTTTTTCTTCACCGAAAAGGGCTGGCAACAGTGCGGACACAAGGTTCTCGCGGAGATCAGAAGCTACAATCTGCAAGCGCGAGTTATTGCCATCAAGGAAAAAGACTCGCGTATCGCGATTATTTATCGCGACGGCTGGCAGATTGTCGCCATCTTTAACCCCCGCCGGAACCGGAACCACCGACATATCAAATCCCGTGAGGGAGACCTCCGCGCGAAATAAAAACGGATTAGCCGTCCGTTTGCCAATAAGGCGGAGCAAGCACCAAGAACGGCGGTTACGGGAGCCGCCCAACAATATTTCGGCGAGGTCCAGCAAACTTCGCCCGTTCTTCCGAGGAACCTGCGAACAGGTTTTTCGGAAGAGCGGACATCTGCATTTCGCAGAATGAATCGTTCAACAGTTCTTTCAGTTCTATCCGCCGCGAACGCGGCAAGGAGGAGACCATGGACAAAACCGTAGATTTTGCAGAGTGGCAGGCGGAAGGACTACGCCTGTTGCGCCCCCTGGTCGCGGGTCCGACATATGTCCTTAGGCTTTCTGGCGGAGGTCCAAATGTGGAAGCCGCCCAAAAGGCCTACGAGCTCCTCAAAGCTACTAAGAGTAGGGAGGAGTGGTTTCAGACCGTGGGGGATATTAACGATGCCCTCACGAAACTCGACAACGAACTTCGATACAGGTTCGGCATGGGCCTGTATGAAGCCGCTGCGAGGTACGGCTGAAACCGGACGCCACCGAGCCGGCTGATATCCGGCTGGGAACCGAAGTTCCTCAACTCCTCAAAGGAGTGCTGGGACAAAACTATCAATGACGAGAGAGACAACAACTTCCTCTCGTCCCCATTTTTGAGAATTTAACTTCGGTTGAATTTTCAAAGAGTGGATTCTTTGTGAAAAATTTTTCGCGCCGCAAGCGCAGCAGAAAGGAAGAATTGCATGTTTGCTGTGATTGTGCTTCACGATGATGAATTTTATACAGTTTTGCCGTTCGCAACCGATCAGGAATCCATTGATGAGATTACTTGGCAATGCATGGCAAACTTCAGAGATGATGATTGCTCGGGTTGCGATGCGGGAGACCATGACGGCCATACGGTTGATTTCAAAATTTATGACCGAGATGGTACGAATGTAACCGAGAAGATGGCGCCCCGATGGGCGAAAGGAGAAGCGGCACAATGAAAATCTGCGTTGAACGGCGCCTGCCAAAAGCGCCGAAGCCGAAGAAAACCGGGGGGCCGCACGGCACCCCCAAGGGCAAGAAGGGTTATACCCGCAAACAAAAGCACCCTAAAGGGCGCGGAGAGGAGGAGAAATAAATGAAGAATGCATGGTGGTGGAAATTTTTCTTAGGTACGCCGCGAAGGGCAAATACTACTGTTGTGGTTGTCTTGTCCATTACTATCTTAATAGGCGGACAAATTATGCGGCTCTGC
>JAGXAD010000059.1 GCA_018971745.1 Patescibacteria group bacterium | reverse complement strand
CGAAGCTTTGTTTGACCGGAAAGACGAGTGTGATGATGAGGCATGCGTAATCCTCGAAACGAGAGATGTCAAATAAACAAACTAGTCCCCTTCGACGCAAAAGTCGGAGGAAAAATCCAACCGTATCGGTGAAAATCCGACTGCGAAAGCAAGGATAACGCCGAGGCAATCCCGCAAAATTTTTTGCGGGCGAGTCCGTAGAGACTAAATGTTGGACGCCGTTTTCAAAACGGCGATGTCATAGTCCGAACTGCATAGGAATATGCAGAGCGCGGCGGAAACGACCGCGCCAAAAAACAAAAAGATAAATAATTTGGGCGAGCCGCGGTAAAACCCAGCTCGCCCCACCTTTTCTTTTTGTCGTTCGCAACATTCGTGAATTTTCAATCTGGTTTGAAAATTGAAAATTGGAAATTGAAAATTCAAATTTGTTGCGCAGTAACAAATTTGTAGATACCCTAGTAGTCCACGCCCTAAACGATGCAGACTTGTCATTGGAAGTATCGACCCTTTCAGTGGCGAAGCTTACGCGTTAAGTCTGCCGCCTGGGAAGTACGGCCGCAAGGCTAAAACTCAAAGGAATAGACGGGAGTTCGCACAAGCGGTGGAGCATGTGGTTCAATTCGACGACAACCGAAGAACCTCACCAGGGTTTGAAGAGCCGGAGAAAACCGACCGAAAGGTTGGCGTACCACAAGGATGCCGGCACAGGTGCTGCACGGTCCTCGTCAGTTCGTGATGTGAATTGTTCTCTTAAGTGAGCTAACGAACGCAACCCCCATTGCATGTTACAAGTGTCATGCGAAACTGCCTGCTTTTTGCGGGAGGAAGGAGGGGATGACGCGAGATCAGCGTGGCCTTTTGATACCCTGGGCCACACACGTGCTACAATGGCGTTGACAATGCGTTGCCAAGCCGCAAGGCGGAGCCAATCGCATCAAACAACGCCTCAGTTCAGATTGGGGTCTGCAACTCGACCCCATGAAGAAGGAATCGCTAGTAATCGCAGATCAGCTACGCTGCGGTGAATACGTTCTCGAACTTTGTACTCACCGCCCGTCAATGCAAGGGAGCCGGGAGTACCCGAAACCCCGCCCTTTTGGCAATCATGGTTAAAATTTTGTTTTAATTTTTCAGAGATTATCAACATGATTTAGCGCGCATGCGCGTTTATGGTGCCAAAAGGGCGGGGCTACGGTAAGCTCGGTAACAAGGCATAAGTCGTAACAAGGCATCCCTAGCGGAAGCTGGGGATGGAACATTTCCTTTTTAGGGACAAACTGTCAGGTGATGAGTTACGCCGCGCCATGCGCGGTTTGCAGTTACCAAGTTTAACTGGTTAAACTAATTAAACTGGGTAACTAATTTAACTCTTATCCCGACGCCCTAAAGGTCGGTTTCCGGTTTTGCCGGAAGTAAGTGTTTGGCCGCGGATAACACTTGAACACCGCGGCAAGCGTTCGGGAGACCGAATGCGAATCGGGACAACTGTAAGATCGCTCGTAAACGATTTTTTTTCTCCACGCCTTTATTTTGCTTTGTTCATTATTGATTCCACCGCCAGCCCGATGGAGAAAAAATCGTTTACTTCGCTTCGCATAAAAATAATATTATGAAGGGCTTCGCCTAGCATAGAAAAATAACGGCTATTTCATAGTCGTTATTTTAGTTTTTCAAATGATGGTATACTTTGTGTTATGCGGAATGATTTGATGGGGAAAAATAACATTGGTTTTATCCGAAAACATTTTGGTTTTTTTGGGCGCGTTACGCTGGCGTTCGCATTGAGCGGCATGATGTTGCCTCTTGCCGCGATAGCCGCGCCTGCGTCGTCTTCGCTCTCATACACCCGCTTTTTTTATTACCGCGATTCCGTGCGAGCGCGCCAATCATTGTTTGCGCATCCGGATTTAATTGACGTACTGGCGCCGCAATCATATTCATTTAACATTGCGGGAAAACTCACTGGCGGAATGCGGGCAAACATTCTTAGATTTGCCAAAAAACACAATATTAAAGTGATGCCGCTGGTAACGAACCGCAAATTCAGCAAAGGCGCGTATCAAACCCTGCTTAATGACGCCGCAATGCAGGATTCGGCGATTGCATCGCTCGTTGCCGAGGCAAAAAAGAACAATTATTGGGGTTGGCAATTTGATTTTGAGCAGATGGACGCTTCATATCGCGATTTATATTCCGCATTCATTAAAAAAGCGGCGGATGCGCTAAAGCAAAATAATTTAGTAATCAGTGTTGCGGTTATCGCGCAGATTTCGGATAATTCCGGCGATTATCCGAATGATTTGTGGCAGAAAACCATCGGCGTTTATGATTATTCGTCGCTTGCCTCAAGCGCGGATTTTATCAGCGTTATGTCGTATGACGACCCGAATTCAACCGGTCCCGTTGCGGAATATTCGTGGCTGAAGCAGGTTATTGCTTACAGCGCAAAATTGATTCCTCACGACAAATTGTCGCTTGGCATTCCGCTTTATTATTGGAAGTGGAATAACGCGACCGGAGCGCGCGTCGGCATCGGAGGAAGAAAGGGCATTGCCAATGTTATTCAAAAACACAAAGTTGCTTTTCATTACAGCATTGAACATGAAGCGCCGTATTTAACCTATTGGAATCGCGCGAAGCAATATGTGATTTGGTATGAGAATGCGCGAAGCGTTGCAAAAAAAATCGGCCTCATTAAAGAAAATCACCTTCACGGTTTCTCGGCATGGGCGCTTGGACTTGAGCTTTCCAGCGTTTATAGCGCCATTCAGCGATAATTGAAAAAGAAAAGAAGCGAGTATTGACAGGTTATGCGGCGTATGATAAGATGGAAACATTCAAATCAGGATTTATGGGAAAAAAGCGTCGAGTTTTCCTTTTACAATATTCTTAGGTTTGAATATTTTATTGACATTAACTTATGTAAAGCATGGAAGAAGGAACAATCGCGCGGCTCGTGGTTGATCGCGGATTCGGGTTTATTTCCCGCGAAGGGCAGGAAAAAGACTTGTTTTTCCACTCAACCGAGTTGAAGAATGTGGAATTCAAAGACCTTCATGAAGGCGACAAAGTAACCTTTGAAGTTGACATGACCGGCCCGAAAGGACCGAGCGCAAAAAATGTGAATCGGGTCTAATAATTCTGAAGAACAAAAAACATCCTCCGGATAGATCCGAAGGATGTTTTTTGATGCCGCTTCGACCAGCAAATCGCGGTAAACGCTTGACACTATCTTGACACTATTATGAAAGACGAGTATTTTAAAAAACAGAAAAATATCTTGATTCTTTGAAAGGGGAAAAATGGCAAAACGGTTCCGGATTCCGCTCTTTGCGCGCGTAATTTTTCTGGTCGCAGGAATCCTTTTGTTTTTAATGGTTGCCGCGTTATGTTACGGCGAAGAAGGTGTTTTGCGGGATGCGCAACGTAATGAACAGCCACCGGTGTGCGATGCTGAACTTTGGAAGTATGTGTACAATCCAAGCCGTCTTGAAATAAAAAATCCGTGCATCCGCGTAACCGGCGAAATCAGGAGCATACGCAAGGAAAAGGACGGCGATTATCACATTTTGATTCGGCTTGATCCTAAATTTCGTCATTTGCTGAATAAGACAAACGGCGGTTTGCTTGTGGTTGAGCCGGTATGCCAAATTAAAGTAGGGCGGGAAAGGCAGAATGCAAAAGACGCGTGCCGTGGATTTCCAAAATCAAAAATTACGGATATTCCCGAAGGAGGCACCCGCGTCGTCATCACGGGTTCGTATGTTCTTGATTTGCATCACGGCTGGATGGAAATTCACCCGGCAACGATTATTGCTCCGCTTCAATAACCAATTCTGTTATTATTATTTTTAGCACAATATGCGCTTCGGCATCCGAAGCGTATTTATTTTGTGCAGAATGACGGCGCTGTTAAAATTTAAAAATTAGCGTAAACTTAATGCTATGGATATTCTTGCGCACGGGTTATACGGCGGAGCCGCATTCGTTAATAAAAACAAAAAATCGTTTTGGCGGGCGGTATGGTGGGGCATGTTTCCGGACTTGTTCGCGTTCGGAATCTTTTTTCCTTTGTTTGTGTGGAAAAATGGATTGCATCGGCCGCATATTTTGGCGACTGAGCCGCCAACGCTTCCCGGCATTCCAAACTATGTTCATATTTTGTACAGTTTGTCGCACAGCTTGATTATTTTTGCGGCGGTATTTTTGATTGTTTGGCTGATTTGGAAACGGCCCGCATATGAGATGCTTGCGTGGGGTCTGCATGTCGTTATGGATATTCCGACGCACACGAGCGCGTTTTTCCCGACTCCGTTTTTATATCCGTTCTCGTCGTTTTATTTGAACGGCATCGCATGGGCAACGCCCGTGGTCTTTTTCAGCTATTGGGGACTGCTTCTTATGTTATATGCGTTTCAATGGAAAAGAAAGAGGAGGGGTTGACATTTTTTAATTTTTAGATTATACTAAATATAGTATAATTTTCTTTTCAAATTTTCATATTTTATAAGATTTTTACTCCGTTAAACCATAAAAAATTTTAACTATATGCGATAGTAATTTTTTTATTTATTTTGGCGAGCGAGGAGCAAAATGCAAAACGAAGTTTTGTATTTTGTCCGAGCGAAGCCAAAAGGATCAAATACCCCGCTGCGTGCAGCGCATCAACAAAACGGAAACGTTTTATTGATGTCTCGGAGCTTGCTGCGAGGAGTATTCATTTTATGAAAAATATTTTTAAATTAGTAATCACAGAGCGTGTTATAACCATTATCGGGGCTGCGTTTATTTTTTTTCAAATGTTTTTTTCTTTTACGGCTTTTGCAGCAACTCCCAAACCGGATTTAACCGCGGTAAAATCAAATAATGTCGGCGGAAACGCGCTGGTGGGAACGAATACGTTTACCTGGCAGATACACATCGCCAATTCCGGAGCCGCAACAGCTTCATGGGGAAATAATAAAACCGTCTTTCAGGATA
>JAGXAD010000058.1 GCA_018971745.1 Patescibacteria group bacterium | reverse complement strand
ATCTGATTCCTCAGCCGGCATATCACATTCCGCCAACACAGCTTTTGTTTGAGGGAAAAATCAAAGAGGGAATTTTTGGCGTTGTTCCGTTTTTGTTTTCTCCGTATTATGTTATTTCTTTTGCCGGAAGAATAATTTGGTTTACTGTTGCGCTTTTAATGCTTTGCGGCATATGGGGATTGTGGCGCGATGGAGACCGCCTAAATCGTTCTTTGATAATTCTTTTCCTAATTATTTTTGTTTATTTTTCTTTGATTGTGTTTGCCGTGGGTCTTGGCATTGACGGCAGACAGCGCTATCCCATTGAGCCGTTGGTGATTTTGTTTGCGGTTTTCGGCTGGAAATACTTGCGGAATTTTATGAAGCGTGGTATGTTTTTATCACCGTAATTTTATAACTTCTGTGCTTATTTTCTATGATTTTTCCTACAAAATCCGATTACCCGAATAATTTTGCGATACTGGATTATCAGCATCCGACCCAAACGCGGCTTCATACGAGTTTGGTTGAAGCGTCCGCGTCCGCGTATTTTGAATCCGATCCAATGAGCCGTTATTTTTTAACGCGGAAATTTCGTCATACAGCTTCGCTTTTTCATGACCGTTCGTTTGACCGCGTGTTGGATGCGGGCACCGGCATCGGATATTTTGTTCCGCATTTGGCGTCAATCGCAAAAGAAGTGGTCGGGGTTGAACGGAATGAGGCAGCAATGTATGCGCGCGAGATGCTGAAGAAACGGGGCATTGCGAACGCGTCCGTTGAGCAGTACGACCTTCTGTCGCTTCCGTATAAGGATTCTTCGTTTGATTGCGTGGTTGCGTTAAGCGTGCTTGATGCGTTTAACGGGCATGAACTGAAAATCGTTTTGAATAATTTCCGAAGAGTGCTTGCGCCGCACGGATTGTTGATTGTCGGATGTTCCGCGGAAAACGCGTTAACGCGGTTTTTGCATTATCGTCTTGGTTTTTTGTTCGGCAAGCGGGCGCGTACGCGCCAGTTGCTTGATTCGTCAAAAATTCCTAATGCCGTGTTTGCAAAACCAATTTCCGCGCCCGAGGCCGTGGAAGCAATTGCGCAGGAGCAGTATCATTTTAAAAACATCGGCGTCCGGACGCTGTCAATAACGCCTTTATTGAAATTGTATCGCACGACTCTTTTTGAAAATATGAAGTAAGAAAAAAATCGCTCCGACTTTAGCCGGAGCGATTTTTTTACTTTGTCCCCTTGACGATAAATGTTGGCGAAAGAAATCCGATCAAATGTTTGATGCGGAATTTCAATAGGAAGTAAGGAAAAAATCCGTATAGCGATTCGTTGGGAAATAATCGCTTGACGTCGGACAAAACAAAAAAATGTTTTTGATTTTGGTCCTGCAAACTCTTAAGGGATTTGCCGATAAGGCGTAAAATTGCATCAAGCCAAAATCCGTTATTGGGCGTCGTAATAATGTATGTTCCGCCCGGCTTGAGCACCCGTTTGATTTCGCGGATAAAAAATTCCGGGTCGTCAAGATACGCGATGACTTCGGTTGACCATACGAGATCAAACGAGTTGTCTAGAAACGGAATGCCGCGGTTTAAATCAACTGTTTGCGCGTTTTGATTCTCTCTCTCTCTCGGTTCTTTGTCAACGGCGGTTACATTCCATCCTTGCTGTTTTAGTTTTTCGGTATAAAACCCTTCGGCGCATCCCGCGTCAAGCGCTTTTTTACCGTTGCCGTTGCCCGCAAGTTGTAGCGCGATAACCCGCCCATACGACTTGTAGCGCATTTCTTTTTGTCCCAAATCAATCGGCAGTTTTTTAAGAAAATTGAAGAAAGTCATATGTTGTTTTTTTCTTTTATTGTTGTATAATAAGAAAGACTTTATTTTTTTTAAATCTTTGCGATATGAAATTATCCGTCGTATTTCCGGTGCACAATGAAGAAGGGAATATGGATGAATTGATTCGCCGTTCCAATAAAACTTTGTCAGATTATTATAACGCTTTTGATCTTAAAAATCAAAGTGCGTTTGAATTGATTTTGGTTGATGACGCAAGCACGGACAAAAGCGCTGACATTATCAAGCGGTGGGCAAATGATTTTCCGCATGTGCGATACATTCATCATGACAAAAGCCGCGGCCAGACCGGAGCGTTTAAATCCGGATTTGACGCGGCGCGTGGCGAGATTGTGATTACGATGGATTCTGATCTTGAAGTATTGCCCGAGGACATTCCGCTCTTTCTTGAAAAAATGAAAGAGGGGTACCAGATGGTAAACGGGGTGCGGATTGACCGGAAACACGAGGGGCTTATCGTATGGCAGTCGCGGGCGTATAATGTTTTGATGAAGTTATTTTTTTTGAGTCCGTTCAAGGACAACGCATCAAATTACACTTCTTTTGTAACCGCAATGGTGCGCGGTCTGCCTTTGACCGACAATGATCATCGCTATTTGTATCCGATCCTGCGCACGCGCGGTTTGCGAAAATCAGCGTGCGCCGAAGTTGGCGTGCGACACATTTTGCGCACGCGCGGTGTTTCAAAGTACGGAAGGTTTAAGGCGGTTACGAGCGCATTTGAGATGTTTCCCGCATGGTGGCGGGTGCATAGCGGAAGATACAAGTTTACCCCGTGAGATAGTTTTATAAAGAATTATGGAATATGTGTATGTTTTACAATCGGAACAAGATAAAAAATTTTACGTTGGTTTAACCAATAATTTGCGCAAACGATTTTCTGAACATAATGCTGGCTTGGTATTTTCTACAAGGAAGAGGGTGCCGCTTACGTTGGTTTATTATGAAGCGTGTGTTCATCGCTCTGATGCAAGAAAAAGAGAAGTATATTTAAAAACTGCTTGGGGAAAACGATACATTAAAAATCGTTTGCGCAATTATCTTTTTAATATTATCTCACGGGGTAAATGAAAAAAGTTTTTTTAATCGGCGGAGCCGGATTTATCGGGTCCCGCCTTTCAAAATTGCTGGTTGATGCCGGATACGAAGTCGTGATTTACGACGCGTTTGTGAATTTTATTGACCCGTTTGTTTCCGATTATCAGGATATGCTGCGCTGGCGCTTCCGGGAACATCGAGGCCAAGTAATTATGGAGCGCGGCGACATCCGCTATCAGCGGCATCTCGCTCGAGCATTGGAAAAACATCAGCCGCACATTGTGGTGCATTTTGCCGCAACCGCGTCAGCCAAGGAGTCGTCCTTGTATCCGGAAGAGGCGGCCGCCATTAATTCGGACGGCTTGGTGAATACGCTTGAGGCGCTGCGGGCGCTTGAGCATCCGGAGCGGTTTGTGTTTACCTCGTCAAGTTTTATTTACGGAAATTTCCAGTACGCGCCGGCTGACGAAAATCATCCGCAAAATCCGTTTGACATTTACGGGGCTTCCAAACTTTCCGGGGAACTTTTAACCAAGACCTATTGCGCGGAGCTTGGCATTCCCTATACCATTATCCGGCCGACGGCGGTGTACGGATTCGGCGACATCAATCAGCGCGTTTCGCAAATTATGATTGAGAACGCGTTTCACAGGCGTCCGATTATTCTGCACGGAGGCGGCGTTTCAAAAATTGATTTTACCTATGTTGACGATACGGCTCAAGGTTTTTTTCTCGCACTTACCAAGCCTGAAGGCGCAAACGAAACATTTAACATTGCGCGCGGAGAAGGGCGGGCAATTCGTGAATACGCGGAGATTGTAAAACAGTATTTTCCTAATGTTGAGTTGAAGTACGAGGAAGCTGATATGACCCGTCCGGAGCGCGGCGCCTTGGATATTACGAAAGCGCGAAACATGCTTGGCTTTGCGCCAAAGTATTCTTTGGAAGACGGCATAAAAAAATACATTGAAGATTATAAAGCGTTTTGTCAATAAGATTAAGGATTGCGATAAATTCAAAATTCAAAAATTTTGCATTTTGACTTTTGCATTTTGCATTTGAGCGAAGCGATTATGATTCCCTTATCAAAACCATTTTTAGGAAAAGAAGAATACCGCGCCGCGCTTGACGCGTTAAAATCCGGCTGGCTGATTCACGGCCCGAAAAACGACGAATTTGAAACGCGTTTTGCCAAATACGTCGGCGTGAAGCATGCCGTATCGCTCAATTCCTGCGCGTCAGCGCTGCAGCTTGCCGTTGAGGCAAACCGCATTGAGGGAGAGGTGATTGTGCCGTCGTTTACGCATATGGCGTCCGCAAACGCTATTCTTCGAGCAGGAGCGCATCCGGTTTTTGCGGATATTGAGCAAAAAACCTGCATGTTTGACCCGCAATCGGTTGAGGCCGCCATTAACAAAAAAACCGAAGCAATTATGGTTGTGCATTTCGGCGGCGCTACCGCGAATGTGGATGTGCTCTTGAAAATCTGCAAAAAACATAAACTGCTTTTGATTGAGGACTCCGCGGAAAACGCGGGCGGCTCCTGGAAAAAGAAAAAAGCCGGTTCGTTCGGAACCGGATGTTTTTCTTTTTTCCCGACTAAAAATATGACAACGGCCGAGGGCGGAATGCTTACCACAAACGATTCGGACGTTGCTCGGCGCGCGCGCATTATCGCGGGCCACGGCGTTGCATCATCATTTCTTTCGCGCGAAAAACAAAAAAAATTCTGGATACGAGAAGCGATTTTGCCCGGTTTGAATTTCCGGATGTCCAATGTGCAGGCCGCAATCGGGGTTGAACAGTTAAAAAAACTTGATTTGATGAATCGCATGCGAAGACAACGCGCCTCACTTCTCACGAAATTGCTACAGCCGCTTTCCGGAGTATTTCTGCCGCATCACGACCCGCGCGCGCATCATGTGTATCAAATGTACACGGTGCAGGTGCCGGAAAAAATCCGCGACGAAATTGTTTTTGCGCTTCGCAAGCGCGGCATTGGCGCGTCGGTTCATTTTGACCCGCCGGTGCATTTGCAGCCGCAGTATCGATCAAAAAAATTCCGCCGCGTTCCGCTTCCGGTTACCGAATCGGTTTCCAAATCAATTATTACGCTCCCGATGTATCCGGGAATG
>JAGXAD010000057.1 GCA_018971745.1 Patescibacteria group bacterium | reverse complement strand
AATCAGGGTATGTGCTGTCAGGCGATGGTCAGTCGTGCGTTACTAATGTCCCAATTCATTTTCCTGCAAAGAAAGGTTTTTGGTCGTGGTTGATCGGTTTGTTTGGTTTCTGATCCGTGAGATGTATAGTTAGTAAAATGAAAAATAAAAGCATACTTATTGCATTTTGTGTTTTTGTCGTTGGCGTAGCGTGGTTTGTTATGAGCAACCCAAAAATGCGTAAGAGCGAAATGAATTCAGCCTCACGAATCACACAAAAATGTCCCGATGATTTTGCCAATGATGACGCCGGCGAGGCGGAATACTTGGCCGCAATTAATAAATGGACAAATAATTTTTTTGATTCGCATCCGGGCGCTTCTCTTGGCGACTGGGAAAGAGCACGGCATCAATTTTGGGTGGATAACCATTGCGTGGTGGCATTACAGCGGTATCAAGAGGCAAAATCAGGCAAGGCAGATCCTGCGATTATGAAATTAATAAAAGATGCGGTACAAAAAGCAGTAGGTGTCTCAAAACAATAAATCAAGAACTATGTTTTTAACCACTAAACAATACATACTTGTTGTCTTCCTGATAACATGCGTTGCGCTACCCGCACTCGCCGTAACATACGGCGTGCAGACAAAAACCGCCCACTGTGTCGCAAACCAAACACTTCCCGACCCTGCGTGTACGCCGGGCGCAGTATTAACGACTGACACCAGCACGATTTGCGCCACAGGATATACTAAAACAGTGCGAGATGTTTCTCTCGCAACCAAAAAGAAAGTATTCAAAGAATACGGCATCCCATGGGCGCAAAGAAACAATTATGAGGTGGATCATTTGATCAGTTTGGAACTCGGAGGCAGCAATGACATTTCTAACCTTTTTCCCGAATCGTACCTTATTTTAAGTGGCGCACGGATAAAAGACAATTTTGAAAACTATTTACATAAACAAGTATGTAGCGGCGCAATAATTATTCAAGAAGCCCAATGGGGAATTTCCACCGATTGGCTGCAATATGCGACCCAACATACAGTCAACCAAAACGGAAGAGGACTGATCCATATGCTCTTCCTGCCAAAATCGTTACCTCTTGAGAATCCGGCGCCCTCCGCATCAATACCAACTTCAAATCCCGCAGGAGCTACTGCGCAATGCAAGGATGGTACTTTTAGTTTTAGCCAAAGCAGAAGTGGAACATGTTCTCATCACGGTGGAGTGAGTCAGTGGCTATACTAAATTGATAAAAGATACAATACAAAAGATAATAAATGATCAAATCCGCGGTTCTTGAATTCAAAAGGGAGTTGGTTACATAGTATGAGTCAGCATTGGTCGCCGTTTGCATCCGTCCTTGCCGCAAGGGCACGAGGCGGATTTGAGCGGCGATTTTTTGAATTACGCAATCACTTCAAAATTATCGGGTTTTGTGGTAATTTAAGAAGGAATGTAAAATACCTACATCCTTAAACTAAATAAGAATTATGGAATTATCTGACAACGAAAAAAGGGATATTCAGAAATACATAGAAGCGGGCAAACCATTGCCCGACAAATATCGCTTTCTGCTGTTTGAGGAAAAGCAGGAAGTTGAGCTTGTGTGGAATGGAAAAACAAACGAGATAACGAATACAGTTTTGCCGTTCCAAGTTATTGAGCAGGTAGATGAGCCGCGTTCCGAAAAAACAAAGGAGATACAGGGACTACTTTTCGGAGAAGGCGGACGACAGGTTTCCGGTTGGACGAATAAACTTATTTGGGGAGACAATAAGCTCATTCTTTCCTCGTTAAAGAATGGCCCGTTGCGACAGGAAATTGAAGAACAAGGAGGGATCAAACTAATTTATATTGATCCTCCGTTTGACGTTGGTGCTGATTTCTCAATGAACATTGGAATTGGCGACGAGGAATTTACTAAGAAGCCAAACGTGCTTGAAGAACTTGCTTATCGCGACACTTGGGGTAAGGGAGCAGATAGTTTTATTGAGATGATCTATGAAAGATTATTGTTAATGAAAGACCTACTCGCAAAAGATGGGAGTATCTATATTCATTGTGATTGGAGAGTTAGTGGTTATATACGAATGGTTCTTGACGATGTATTTTCCAAAGAAAATTTCAGAAACGAGATAATCTGGTTTTATCCAAGAGGAGGAGATGCAGACAAACAATTTAACAGAAAACACGATTCAATTTTTTGGTATTCAAGAAGTTCCGAGTCGTGGATATTTAATTGGGAAGATACGCTTATACCATATACCGAAGAACAGTTAGCACGATTCAAGGAAGTAGACGAAAAAGGAAAGTTTTACTGGAATAAAAATCCTCGTGGAGAGGTTGTAAAGACTTATCTAAGGAAAGCGGGTATTGGAGAATATGATGTATGGAATATCGGTATTAACGCAACGGAATTAAAAGAAATTGGCTATCCAACTGCTAAGCCGCCGAAGCTGATAGAGCGAATAATTAAAGCGTCGTCAAATGAAGGCGATCTCGTAGCTGACTTTTTCGCGGGGTCTGGGACAACTTTTGTAGTAGCCGAAAAACTTGGTCGAAAGTGGATAGGTTCTGATCTCGGTAAGTTTTCGATACATACAACTCGAAAAAGAATGATAGGAGTTCAGCGAGAATTGAAAAAGAATAACAAAGATTATCGAGCGTTTGAGATTCTTAATCTTGGTAAATACGAGAGACAACACTACGTCGGTATAAATCCGAATTTACGAGAAGAAGAAAAACAGAAACAAATCGCCCAAAAAGAAAAAGATTTTATTTCTTTGATACTCTCCGCATACAAAGCGGAAGCAACAGAAGGATTCAAAACATTTCACGGCAAGAAAAGTTCTCGCCTCGTTTCCGTAGGACCTATCAATTTGCCCGTCTCCCGCTTGTTCGTTGAAGCAGTTATCAACGAATGTATAGAAAAACAAATCACAAAAATAGATTTACTTGCTTTTGAGTTTGAGATGGGATTGTTCCCGAAAATTCAAGAAGAAGCGAAAAGCAAGGGAGTTGATCTTGCTCTCAAATACATTCCCCGCGAGGTTTTTGACAAACGAGCGATAGAAAAGAATCAGGTAGTTTTCCACGATGTTTCGTACATTGAAGTTAAACCGCTTGTCAAAAAGAAAACTGTCGCCGTCGAGCTTACCGATTTTTCGGTTTTCTACAATCAGGACTCAATAAGAGAGGTTGAAGAAAATCTGAAAGCGGGAGGCAAAAAGCTCGTGGTTGAGAACGGGCAGATTATCAAAATCGCAAAAGATAAGGACGGCATTACGAGCCACGAGGTTCTTACGAAAAAATGGACTGACTGGATAGACTATTGGGCGGTTGATTTCAATTTTGAAAGCAAAAAGGAAGTTATCCGCGTAAAGAACGAAACAACGGGAGAGGTTGAGGAACGATGGACTGGTGACTATATCTTTGAGAACGAGTGGCAGGACTTTCGCACAAAGAAGAAACGGGACTTGGAACTCATCACTTCGCCCGTTGAGGTCAATTCCGGCAAACGCAAAGTGGCCGTGAAAGTTGTTGATATATTCGGCAACGACACAATGAAAGTGATTGAGGTAACGATATAAAGGTATGGCTTTACATCAAAAATTTCCAAAGTCGCCTTATGAAATTCTCGATCCGGCAATTCGCTGGTTTCCTGCTGACGAGAATTTACGCGAGAAGGGCTACGAAAAACTGCTCCCGCCGCTCGTTGCGGAACTTCGCAAGAAGGTAAAGGAGTGGCGGCTTACGGGATACGAGGGAGCGAGCGAAACGAGCAAAGCCCTGCTTAATTGGTGGTTTCTAAAAGATCACTCGATGGAGACACCGGACGGCGAAGTGTTTTTATTTCAATACTACTTCGCCCAACGCGAAGCGGTGGAAACTGTCGTCTGGCTTTACGATGTTGCTAAAGCAAGGGACAAATACGACCTAATTCGTTTTGACAGTTCGGGAGCAGTTTCAGCAGGAATGTTTGATGAGGACTGGACGCGGTATGTTATTAAAATGGCTACTGGTTCAGGCAAGACAAAAGTATTAAGTCTGATTTTGGCGTGGAGCTATTTTCACAAATTCTATGAAGAGGATTCAAAACTTGCCCGTAACTTTTTGGTTATCACACCGAACATTATCGTTCTTGATCGTATTCGCGCGGATTTTGACGGACTCAAGATATTTTTTGAAGACCCCGTGCTTCCCGACAACGGCTACGAAGGGAAAAACTGGCGAGACGATTTTCAAACAACGCTTCATATTCAGGACGAGATAGGAACTGTGAGAAAAACCGGAAATATTTTTCTTACCAACATTCATCGCGTTTATGAGGGAGCGATTGAATCGGCGAGTTTTGAAGACCAAGACACGTCAAATTATTTTCTTGGCGGCAAGCCCGCCGGAGCAACGAACGAATCAAAGCTCGATCTCGGCGATGTTGTCCGCAATATAGACGAACTGGTGGTGCTGAACGACGAAGCCCATCATATCCACGACCCGCGAATGGCGTGGTTCAAAGCAATCGAGGATATTCATAATCGCCTCAAAATAAAAGGCGACCAGTTGAGTTTACAGGTGGACGTTACCGCCACGCCGAAACACAATAACGGCTCTATCTTCGTTCAAACGATAAGCGACTATCCGCTCGTGGAAGCAATACACCAAGACATAGTGAAGCACCCCGTTCTTCCCGATTCAGCGAGTCGGGCAAAATTACAAGAGCATAAAAGCTCAAACTACACGGAAAAATATAAGGACTATATTCATCTCGGCTATTTGGAATGGAAGAAGGTTTATGACGAGCATATCAAGCTCAACAAAAAAGCCGTGCTGTTCCTGATGACTGACGATACAAGGAACTGCGATGAAGTCGCTAAGTATCTTGAGAATACCTACCCCGAACTAAAGGACGCGGTGCTTGTCATTCATACCAAAGACAACGGAGAAATATCGGAGAGCGTTACTGGAAAGAAGGAGGAAGAATTGAAAATATTGCGCAAAGCCGCCAATGAAATAGATAGATTGGAAAGTCCGCATAAAGCGATTGTTTCCGTACTTATGCTTAAAGAAGGTTGGGACGTGCGGAATGTTACAACGATAGTCGGTTTGCGTGCCTACACCGCACAAAGCAACATTCTTCCCGAACAGACGCTTGGTCGGGGTTTGCGTCG
>JAGXAD010000190.1 GCA_018971745.1 Patescibacteria group bacterium | reverse complement strand
TGGAACCGATAGCAGTTATAGTTTATCATCAAGAATTTCAACAAACGGAATCATAAGTGGTTATGATAATTCAGTCATTTTACCGCCACAAAATTTGTCCAATCCTAATTATTATGTATCTGCAAAAATTGATAGTGGTAATTCCGGCGGGGTCGCTTTTTCAAAAGACAGCAACGGATTATGTGTTTTGGGTGTTCCTACTTGGCTTAGTATCGGGAACTACGAAACACAAGGGATTATCCAAAATATTCATAATGTTTTATCTCAATAGTATGAAATTCTGGACAATTTTATTAACAGCAATCGCAACAGCATCAGCCGCATTTTCCGCATATCAATCTAAAAAAGCAATTCAAGAAGCGGCTCGCCCACAATTATTTTTAGAAAAATGGATGGCCGGTATGGGAGATTATTTTGGTGTTCTATTAGTCAACGCCGGACGAGGGTTATTGCTCAATCTTAATACTAATTGCGGGACGCTTTCTAAAAAAGAATTGCGCCCCGGAGAAAATACCGAATTTCATATTAAGTACATTGATTTGCACAATCGTACAAACAACAAAAACGAAGAATTAGTATTTTATTTTTGCGACGAATACGGAAGAAAATTTACGAAAAAATTTCGGGTCGGCTGGGATTCCAAAAACATGCAACCCATTTTTGAAGCTACTTATCTAATTTGTTGAGTTCCGAAAATCCGGTGCGGGAGCGAGGGCGGCGCGGAAAGGGGGGTTCAAAGGGGAAATTTCGCGCCGCCCGAGCGGTCAGGTTTCGTCGGGACCCCGTTCGTAGTGGGTTCGCACTTTTTCCAAAATTGACCATAGCACACAAAAACAATCCCGCCGTAAGCGAGATTGTTTTTATAATTCTTAGACTACTGTTTCAAAAGTTTTCGGAGTTCTTCGCGGACGATGATGCGGTCGTCCCAAGGAATGTGTTTGTTTTTGATAATCATTGATTGTTCTGCACCCTTGCCGGTGATGAGTACGATGTCGCCGTCATGCGCGAGCGAGAGCGCTTTTT
>JAGXAD010000189.1 GCA_018971745.1 Patescibacteria group bacterium | reverse complement strand
CACGCTGTTTTGATTTGCCGCCGGATCATAACCGTTCACCGACATTGTGCCTGAAGTTGGCTCAAGCAAGGTGGTGAGCATTTTAATGGTTGTAGTTTTTCCTGCGCCGTTCGGACCCAAAAACGCAAAAATAGAGCCCTGCGGCACGCGAAACGATACGGAATCAACGGCAAGAAAGCCGTTAAATTTTTTCGTTAAATTTGAAACCTGAATAATGTCTGACATAAAAATTTATCGCAAAGTGATTAATATCGCGCCTACTGCCATAAGTGCGGCGCCGGCAATCGCTTTCCAGCCAAAACCTTCGCCCAAAAAGAGTGCCGCAAGAATTACGATAAACACAATGCTTAACCGGTCAATGGAAGCCACGCGCGAAGCGTCCCCTATTTTCAACGCTGCAAAATAAAAAAGCCAGGAAAGCGCGCCGGCAATTCCCGCAAGCGTAATCCAAAGCCAATCGCGCGACTCAAGTGAGCCAAAAGAAAATCCGGAAAACTTTTTCAACGCAACGCTCACCGCAACCAAAAAGAGCGCCATAATAACGGAACGGATGGTAGTAGCGACGGTTGAATCAAGAGTTTGCAAACCTAATTTGCCAAATATCGCGACGAGTGCCGCGGTAAACGCCGAAAGAAACGCAAATATATAAGCCATAAATTTACCTTAATTGGTCATAATGTAATCTTAATTGACCGTATGTATTTTTGTAAGATTCCAAAATACGATTTAATTTATTCGAGAGGTTTGGGTTTTTTGTTAGGAATAAAAAAATAATCTGACTATCGAAAATATATAATGGCGTTTTGCCAAAATGGAATTTTAATTCATTATACCTCTTCTTAAGATATAGGATGTGATTTACTCTGGGGAAAAACTGAATTACCGCAATTACAGAATCTTTTCCCATCCGAGTGCACAAATTTTCTGCCTCCTTATATAAAAGATGTTTTTCATCTGATTTTTGAACCTCGAAGCCATTATCGGGATCAAGAAAAATTAGCGATGATTGCAATGATCCATCTTT
>JAGXAD010000056.1 GCA_018971745.1 Patescibacteria group bacterium | reverse complement strand
ACAACGATTATCTTGGAATCAACGAACGAATGATTATTGTGGATACCGTTGAAAAAGGATTTACTTCGCATGAAAAAACCGATATTCTGCTTGGCGTCAAAGAAATCCTTTTGGAGGAATATAACATTCTCCGCAGCGTCCGGCCGGGAACCGTAATTGCGTGCTTCTGGCATGTTATGTCACCTGAGGCAAAACAAATTATTGAGGAACGAAACCTGGAACCGGTTTGGCTTGAAAGCATGCCTGGGCTACTAAAAGCAATGAGTTCCATTACCGGCACAATGTCGGTTGATGTCGCGTGTCACTATTTGCGAAAAAATGTTTTGGGCGGCAAATTTGTTGGCCGCGGCGTCATGCCGGAAAACGCAACCCTTGCCATTCTTGGCGCCGCGGGGAATTTAGGACAAGCAGTATACAGGGCGGCACATCATCGCTTTGCAAAAATCATTGCCCTTGAAATCAAAAAGGTCATGCAGCAACCGTATCAAATGGCGTATGAATCACGAGAGTGGCGAGAAGCAACCCCAGAAAATATTTTACAATCGCTTTTGGAATCGGACGCGGTTATCAGCGGCGTCCATATCCCCGGAAAAGAAAATCCAAAACCAATTACGAAAGACATGATTGTTGCATGGGGCAAGGCAAAACCGCAGGCCGTATTTGTTGATCCGGCAATAGACCAAGGCGGGTCATCCGAAACATCAACGCCAACTACCCACCAAAACCCTGTGTATCTTTCTGAAAACATTCTCCATTACTGCGTAGCAAACATGCCGGGCGCAATTCCCCAGACATCAACTCCTGCGCTTGAACAAGCGCTTCTGCCGAATCTCGTTGAACTGATTAAAAAAACTGCCCGCAAAGAAGGAATGGGATATTAAAACGACCGAGCCATCGTATTGATGGCTCTTTTTTAAATCGGTAACCCTAACAACATTCTCACATTCTTGAGAATGTGAGAATGTTGTTGAAAAATTTTGCGCTACTCTACGGACAATCCGAAAAAAGAAATTGCGTTTTGTGTTGTTTGCTCCGCGATTGTTTCAGGTGATATGCCCTTCAGCTCAGCAAGTTTTTTTGCGACTTCCACGACATACGCCGGCTCATTCCGCTTTCCGCGATGCGGTGCCGGAGCAACATACGGCGCGTCGGTTTCAAGCAAAATACGGTCAAGCGGCGCGTAGCGGATGACTTCATTATACTCCCGTGCAAATGTAATCACGCCGCCGAACCCAAGATAAAATTTGAGGTCAAGCAAATTTTTTGCGTCGTCTTTGGTGCCGCTGAAAAAATGAATAACGCCAGCCGGAGAATTTAGAATATGGGATTTAGAATTTAGAATGTTGATTAAGTCGCCGAACGCGGAACGACAATGAATGATAAGCGGTTTTTGCAATTCACGCGCCAATTCAATTTGCTGCACAAAAACTTTTTTTTGCCGTTCACTGATTTCTAATCTCTGATCTCTATAATAATCTAGACCACACTCGCCTATCGCCAAAACTTTCGGATGTTTTGCCAATTCGCGCAATCGTTCAATGTCAAACGACTCCTGTGCTTCCTCTCTCAATTCGTTTTTATCGTGATACGAATTTTCTGACGCATGCCCCGGATGAAATCCGACCGAGGCGCCCAAAACATCATTTGGATATTGTTCCGCAACGCGAATCGCGTCTTCCGAAGTTTGCGCTTGCGTCCCGACTGCAATCATTTTGACTTTCGCTTCCCGCGCGCGCAAAATCACGGCCTCGCGGTCGTTGTCATACGCGGAAAATTGGATATGGGAGTGGAAATCAATAAGGGTTGACATAAAAAAGGGTTCTGCTATACTTCGATGGCGTTCTTAAACAATTACACGGGAGAATAAACAAGTGCACACCGAAACGTATCAAATCTACACACGGCTACAAAAAGAATTAGACGAATTAATTTCTCGCGAACTCGGCTATAGTCCTGCGGCGCAAAAAGTAAAAAATCTGATGCGCGAATTATGGCCTGAACTTTCTAAAACGGAACGGGAAGAACTTAACAAAGAGTTAAGATTGCCGGACGGCCGGATGAAAGAAAAAATAAAGGTGAGCGGCGTATTATGCCCGTACTTTGAAACAGGATGCGAGGGCATAGTTTGGTCCGTCATAAAAGACGGAAAAGAATCATATGACAACCTCTATACAATTAGACAAGGAGATCTTTTCACCGTCTACGGAGAAAACGATGAAATTCTCTTTGACGGAGAAATAATCTGCGATTTTCAGGCAGGATGGACGGCGTATCCGAATGATCCGTTCGGGCATGGACAACCATCCGCTCTTGGATACTGGATTCACTGGACGCAACACGGATGGCAACCGGATGACTGGGCAAAACTCTTTTTTCACGAGTACATGGAGGGAACAACAAACGGCAAACCCTTGCGAGCGGAACTCGTAACCTACAAAAGATACCACAAACACTATAACTCATGATGCGTTTGCATCAAGTAAGGCGCGGAAATAAATTCCCGCCTTTTTTTATTTTGAGCGCCGAATCCTCAAACAAAATTTGTTGCCGGATTTTTTCCGCGGTTTCCGGCAAAAACGGCAAAAGCAGATTTGCGATAGTGCCAATGCAATATCCGGCGTTCGCAATAATCGTCCGCAGCGCATTCTCATCCGAAACGGCCCACGGTTTTTTTTCGTTAATGTATTTATCAGAAAACGATATTAATTCCCATGCAACCGCAAGCGCATCGTTCAAACGAATTTCTTTCATATATTTTTCATACGCAGAAAGCGCGCGCTCTGTTTCTTTTTTAATTGCATCTTCAATATCGCTTTCAAAATTCCATTGCAAAGGACTTATTTTCTCTCCAAGCGTCGCCACCCGCGCCGTCAAATTGCCAATTCCGTTTGCGAGATCGCCGTTGTAGCGTTCCTCAAGTTTCTCGTACGAAAAATCGCCGTCCTCTCCCGATGGAATTTCACGAAGCAGAAAATACCGCACCGCATCCGTGCCGTATTTTTTTACAAGTTCAACCTGGTCAATCACATTCCCAACGGTTTTTGACATTTTTTGGCCCGAAACCGCAATCATTCCGTGCACAAAAATTGATTTCGGGAGTTTAAGCCCGGTCGACAAAAGCATTGCGGGCCAAATTGCCGCATGAAACCGCAAAATATCTTTGCCAATGACATGCACATCCGCCGGCCACCAATCGCTAAATTCCAAATTCCGAATTCTAAAATCTGAATTCTGCCCGTACCCGATTGCGGTAAGGTAACTTGCAAGCGCATCACACCACACATACATTGTATGCTCCGGGTCATTCGGCACCGGAATGCCCCAGGACAAATCTTTTCTCGGCCGCGAAAAACTGACATCTTCCAATCCATTTTCAATTAGGGATAAAATTTCATGCTTGCGCCCTCGCGGAAAAATTTTTAATTCATCCGTTTCTATAACCTTTTTAATCTGCGGACCGTATTTAGAAAGCCGGAAAAACCAGTTTTCCTCTTCAACGACTTCCGGCTCTTTTTGGTGGTCGCGGCATTTGCCGTCTACTAAATCCTTTTCCGTCACAAACGCTTCGTGGCCGACGCAATAGAGCCCCCGATACTTTTTTTTATACAAATCTCCCGCCTCGTGGAGTTTAAGCCACAATTTTTGCGCACCCGGCCAATGCCGTTTTGAATCGCTCGTCCTGATAAAATCGTCCCACGACAAATTAAGCGTCTGCTTCAACGCCTGAAAATATTCCGCATACTCATTAACAAAATCCCGCGGGCTCTTACCCGCTACATCAGCCGCGCGCACTATTTTTGCGCCGTGCTCATCCGTACCGGTCACAAACCAAACCTCATCGCCCTTGATGCGGCGATAGCGAGCAATGACATCCGCCTGAATTTTTTCCAAGGCGTGCCCGATGTGCGGCTTGGCATTCGCGTAATCAATCGCAGTTGTGATGTAAAACTTATTTGGCATTTTTTCAATCTTACGCGCCAATAAAATTTCTGCCCCACCAAAAGTGCGGCAGATATTACGACCCGTGCGCCTGAAAGAGCCCGCGCTTTTTTTTATCCAAATCAACCAGCCACTCAACCGCAACCGATGCCAGCGGCACCGCAAGCAACAGGCCGACAATGCCGCCGAGTTCCGCCCCGACCAACAGCGCCACCACGACAATCAGAGGATTTAATCCGACTGCTCTTCGCATCACCACCGGCACAATCAAATGCGACTCGGTCTGTTGGATAAAAAAGAAAATGACAATCACATAGAGCGCTAAAATCGGGCTTTGTAAAAACGCAAGAAACGTGGCGGGCGCGGCCGCGAGCACGGGCCCGATCACCGGCACAATTTCAAACGCGGCCGCTAACAACCCTAAAATTAAACTGTACTCAACGCCGACAATCGTAAGCGCAAGATACACCAATACTCCGACAAACAAGGCTAATAAAATCTGCGCCTGCAGCCACTGCCCCATTTTTTTCTGGGAACGCTGCCACAAATCAATGATATAATTCTCGTCTTCCAGGGGCGAAACCAGCCGCAAAAAATTTTCAATGCCGCGCTCTTGCGTTGCGAGATAAAAAGAAACCACGAGAATAATAATGGCGGATGCCGCGCCGCCGAACACAAACGCGCTTACCCCGAGAACATTTGAACTAAACCCGACCAAACGGCTTGCTCCCGCAATAAACAAATCGGCAATGCCGCCGGAAAACAAAGTCGCCACCGGAATACCGCTTAATTGCTCAATCTCTTTTAAAAACTTCTGCTGATAGGTCGCGTAACTTTGCAAAAATCCCTGCAAATCATTCAGGATAAGCGGAACAACCAAAAAAATAACGCCGATAATTGCCGCAAGCGCCAAGGCGTACACGATAACCACGCTTAAGAGGCGCGGAAATTTATATTGCTTTCCCCATTCAATAAACGGCTCAATGGCGGATGCGATTACCACGGCAAACAACACCGCAAGAATAACATCGCGAATCACAAAGAGCGCGATAAAACCGGCCAGCACCAAAAAGAAACGGAGAAAGGTCTGATAGGAAATTTCCAGAAAAGATGTTTTTTTTATGAGCATGCTTTTATCAATTAAAAGTTATAGTTTGAACAACGCATCAAATTTTTCTTTTTCCCGAAACGGGCCGATTACGGCAAGGTTCAACCGCTCCGGCTGAAAAATCTCGCGAGCCACGGCTTGCGCCTCTTCCGCGCCTACTGAATCTATTTTACCATATACTTCCTCCGGCGTCATGGGCTTGCCGGTCAGCA
>JAGXAD010000055.1 GCA_018971745.1 Patescibacteria group bacterium | reverse complement strand
ATGTCGGAATGCTTGAAGAAACCGTTGAAGACGCATACTGGCCGTAATGCGCAAGCGTAAGCGCGGCGTTGTCCAACTGATGATACCCAAGATTTATAAACACCAAAATCTTTCCGACCGTATACGGGGAGGTTGAACCTCCATTCGGAGGTTCAACCTCCGAAGATTTCCCGTCAAAACTTTCAAGCGCGATGCCCAAGGTCATGCCCGAGGTCGTCGCTTTCATCCCGATGCCGGCAATTGACGATGAAGTAATCCGGTCGCCAATCGCAATCGGGCCTCCTTCAACGGAAACTTTAACCGGCACGCGGCCCGACAACGCAACGCGCTGCGGATGCGTCGCGTATTTTTGCACATCCTCTCCAAATGTCTGATACGGCGCCGTAGAAACGACGCCAAGCATTGCTGATTGATACGGCATGCCGGATTTTTCAAGAATTGAAATCGTGGTTGTGGCTCCCGGAAGCGGCACTTCCTGCACGCCGCCGACGGTTCCGATGCCGCTTGCGTATTCAAACTTCATGGTTTCCGAAGAAGGAATAACAATGTCTCCGGCTTCAATGCCCGATTCGGTATCATACCACTCCGCAATGTCCGAAGGCGCGCCGGAGCAATCAACGAATTTGTCGGGGGTCTGCTGCAAGCCGTTGGTCGCGTGGCACAAAGCAATCAAATTTTGAGTTCCGGTCAAGGCGGCTGAAAGGTCGCCGGAAATGGTCGTGGTGCCGGCTGAATTCACGGAAAATTTTGACGAGCCGTTCACCTGAAAATCCGCAAAGGTGCCGGTGAACGACCCGGTGCCCTGGCCGAAATTCATTTTGAGTCCGGTGCCGGAAAACGCGGAACTTTCCTGAAAAAGATAATCAAGAGCGCTCGTCGTAATAGTTGACGAATACGCGCGGACGCCGTTGCCGGTTGAAGTGCCTTGCGTTTCGCCGTACACGCCCGCGGGCAGCAAACTGCTTCCGGCTCCGGCGGTGGTTACGCCCTGCACGCCGAATGTTTTTCCGAATGAAAGTATGCCGGTATTCACGCCGTTGGTATTGGTACCGCTGAACGCCTGCACTTCAAGCGCGCGCGTAGTGTTGGCAAGGGTCGTATTGTCAATCGTTCTTAATAATGTTCCCTCTTCGGTGCCCGCAGTTACGGTAGGCGCGACATTGACGATAAAACGATTGCCGAATTGCGCGCCTCCGTCAGTCGCGCTTAAAGTAAGATTTTCCAAAATGCCCGCCACCCCGGATGTCGCGGAGGTTGACCCAACGATGCCGAGCGTTGCCGCAGGCGAAGTGGTGCCGATTCCCACATTGCCGTTTTGTTGAAATCTGACCCTTTCCGTTCCACCAGGAGAAAAAGTAATTACATTATTAGTTCCGCCCGAGTAATTAGTCACTATATTAAAGGAATTATCACCGCTGGCAGAAAAATTCAGTTGAGCATTCTGATTTGCGATAGCGTTCCCCAAAATGAGATTACCACGATTATTATTGGTGCTTTGATTGTTTGTTACTCGGATTGTCCCATTGGTTGTATCAAATACATCGAGACCGTAGCTTGGCCCCGTCGTCCCAATGCCGACGTTGCCGGTGGACAAGTTAATTGTGAATTTGTTTGAAAGCGCATTCGAACCTGTTTTGCCAAAAATTTCAAACAGATTGGCGGCCGTGTTTTCAAGGTCAAATTGAACTTGAGGAGCATTAGTGCCGCCCCTATTCTTAATATCCAACCCGACGACCGTTGGCGTGCCTGCGCCATTGGCATCAACCTGTATTCCCGGAGTTGATCCGGAAGGGGAAATGTTTTCAATAGAGAGCTTGCCAAATGGCGTCGTGGTCCCGATGCCGACGTTGCCATTCTGATCAATACGCATCCGTTCGACGGCTGGGTTCGCCCCTCCACTCCCTTGTGTCCCGAACGCTAAATGATAAGTATTAATTCCAGTTACTTCAATGGCTTGGATGTAAGCCGAGGAATTCTTATATGTAGCATCATTGTTTCCAAGACGCAGGGTGACGGTATTACCAGGAACGTTATCCCCACGAGTAATCCATGTCACTGGGTCTGCGGCGGCTGCGTGTACATTAAGAAGCCCAATCGGATTCGTCGTCCCGATGCCCACATTGCCCGCTCCGTCAATCACAAACCGGTCGTTCGTGCCAATGGCTGATGAGGATGCGATTTTGAATTTGCCCTGGTCGCCCAGATCAGTGCCGATTGCCCAGTTGTTCAGGCTGTTCGGCAGGCTCGCCACGGTGCTTGACCCGGACAGGACCAATTGCGGGGAATTGGCGGCGGAAGAACCTGCTTTGAAAAGGGTGAGCAGCGGATACGGAGCCGTAGTGGTGCCGATAGCGGCGTTGCCGCCCGCAACCGTGAATTGTCCCGCAATCGATGAAGACGCGTTTGAAGTAAATCCGTTCTTGAAGGAATATGAAAGATTGTCCGTAGCGGTTGATGACGCGGTGTAATATTTGGTTGCGCCGATGGCGGCGTAGATGAGGTTTGGGTTGCTGGTAATGGTTGCGCCTCCTGAGCCCACCACGGTAAATGCGGTGCAGGAGGCGCTGCCCGTGCAGGTTACGGATGAAGTTGCGACGTTTGAGATTCCGTTGGTTCCGGAGCCGTACAACAGATTGCCGGCGGTGAATGAGGTTTGGCCGGTGCCGCCGTTAGCTACGGTTAATGCGCTGCCTAAGGTCAGGCTTGCCGCATTCAAATTCGTAATGGTGGACGACGCCGCATTGACCAGCAAGCTGCCGGACAGGTTGAGCGTGGTGCCGGTTGCGTTGCCGTATTGCAGGGAGGTAATCGAGCTTGAGGCGTTTGAAGTAAATCCCTGCGGGAAGGACCAGGCCAAAGCAGTTGTGGAAGCTCCGATGTATTTGGTGGCGCCGATGGTGTTGATCGTTAAATTCGGATTTCCGGTAATGGTTGGGGACGTTCCGCCGACCACAATAAAGCTTGAACAGGACACCGAGCCGGTGCAGGACGCGGATGAGGTTCCGGTGGTGGAAATGCCGCCGGTTCCGGAGCCGTATAACAAGTTTCCGGCGGTGAATGAGGTTTGTCCGGTACCGCCGTTAGCTACGGTTAAGGCATTGCCTAAGGTTAAGGTTGACGCGTTCAGGTTCGTAATCGTGGATGACGCGCCATACGCGGACAAGCTGCCGGTGAGATTGAGGGTGGTGCCGGTTGCCGTGAGATTGGGAATGATCACGGTGCCGGTGTTGTCAATGCGCATGGCTTCTTTCAGGGCTGCGCCTCCGGTTCGGGTGTAGAAGGCAAGTTGTCCCGCTTCGGATCCGGGAGTTACGTTGGAAAGAAATCCGGTAATGGAAGCAGCGTTCTGGGTTGAGGATGCGGTGTTGAAGGATCGGAACAGGATTGAGGATCCGATGTTGGCTTGGGCTTGGGCAGAACCTGAATTGGCCAGAGCGTGGTCAAGGGTAAGGATGGTGGATGATGCGGATGCGGCGGTGTCACGGGAGAAGAAATCCGCGTAACCGTTTACCGTGGTGGTGCCAAATCCCAGGACCGAGCCGTTGTCAAAGATTTGGGAGTCGGTTAAATCACTTGAGGTGTTCCATTTAACAACTTTGTTTGCGCTCCCGGAACCAGTTACGGTTCCTCCGGCAGCGGTACATCCCGAACACGAACCCAACACCTGAAAATTTCCCGCAACTCTCAGGTTCTGAATAACTTCCTGATTGCCAACATTTGTAGAGGTTGCTCCGGAGAGTCCGTAAACCGTAATGCCATTCACGCCGAAAAGAGTCCCGGGAGACGAAGTGCCGATGCCGACATTGCCTCCATTGCTCACTATAAAATTTGTAGCGGTTGAAGAGCCGACCGCAAAAGCAGGACCGCTAACGCCGTTTGGATTCACAGACAGAAGACCCCACGGAGAAGAAGACGCAACGCCTAATTTTCCCGAATTATCAATCGTGAGCAATTGATTATTGCTTGAATCAAGAATTTGAAATAAATTTGCGGTCTGTCCCGTAACGGCTTTAAGCGTAAGCGGAATGGAAGAGGTTGTGGTCGCGCCAACCGTAAGCACAGAAAGTCCAGACGGAGTTGAAGTTCCGATCATCGTGCGCCCGCCCTGATCAATCGCAAAACGGGTGGTGCTCGCAAAATTAAAATTAATAAAATTCCCAGCGAACGACGAAAGAACATCCGCAGAAAAGATATTCCCCGAAGCCATTGCCGCGCCGGCCTGCACGGTTGAATAGGTTACCAGATTGCCCAACACATTTGGGCTGTTGTTTGCGGAGCCGCTCACCGTACTTGCGTTAATCGCAAAACCGGATGAGGTAATGCGCTGGCGGGGAGAAAGTATTTCAAACGAAGCTGGTACGTCAACCGTCGCAACCTGCACCTGAAGATACAAGGTGTCGCTTGCGTTAAAATCAACATCAAGCGCGTCGGAACATTCCGAAGTGTCGCCGATGTTCGCGTTAAACACGCCGTCCGTTACGACAAGAGCGTGCGTGCACGGGGTTGACGAAGGCCAAATTTGAGCTCCGCCGGATGCGGCACTGTGAATGGAAAACTTAAAATAAAATGTCGTGCCGGAAGAACCACCCAATAAATTTCCGCTTGCGTTCGCAAGCCGCCCCTGATAACTGATGATTTTCGGAACACCGGTTGCCGAATTTGCTTCAAAAGGAAAAACAAAATACTGCGACACGGCAATCGCTATAATAAAGAATAAGAAATTTTTTCGCGCAGTTTTCAAAAGAGAAAAATTAAAAATTTTTTGAAGATTTGAAGAAAAAAATGAAAAACGAAATTTTATTACATAAAATTATTATATCATTATTATTATGCTATCCTTTGTGGATAACTGATTTTTAAAAAACGATTAGCCGATGTGCGATAACAACCTATAAATCACTGATAATTTACGCCATTACTTATTAAAATACTGACCCAAAAATGATATTCATAAAGATTTATAAACCTTAATAAAGGATATAAAAAACGCGGGCTTAAAACCCGCGTTTTTAAAAAATGCTTAAAATTATCCGTTACCAGTCCTTGCGTCAATATCGCTAATTTCCCGCTCCGTATTTTTTTGAATCAATTCAAGTTCGCGAAGAATATGTTCTTTTCGTGAAATTTCTTCCGCAGAAAGTGTTTTACCGGATGATTCAAGTAAACGCAGTTCTTCAAGAATATCGCGACGCAATTCCGAAAATCCTTCGCGAACCGAACTCTCGGCTTCACGAATTTCTTTTGCAAGCAAAACTGAATTTAGCCGTTTCACTTTCCACAAAAAAGAAAAAATTATT
>JAGXAD010000188.1 GCA_018971745.1 Patescibacteria group bacterium | reverse complement strand
GATAATCAGTTTTTTGTAATGCCATAGTTAATAAAAATTAGTTTTCTAAAACAATAAAATTATTTGCGACTTTGAGCGAGAATTGCGGTAATGATTTTTTCAGTACAGAAAATATTGTCCGATCATCCTGATTTAAGGGGATAAACATTGTTTTTTGTTCCGGTTGCATTGAGTGGATTGCGGCGTTAAATTCATTCGGCATCAGGTAGTGAATATGTTTTGCGTCTTGTTCTTCCTTGCGTACGGTATCTGTTCTGTATTTTATCACTTCGGTTTCAATCGGCAATCCGTAGTAAAGATTTGGATAATTTGCAAGCACATATATGTCGGTATTGCGCGGTAAAGACAAAATATAATCGGCAATATCGGTAAGGTCGGCGCGAAACGCGGTTGCGGTTTCCGGCGCGGCTCTAAATTGAACGAAATATGTTTGATATGCCGATGCCGCGATAAATATAAGAATTGCGAAGGCAAGCACGGTGATTTCTTTTTTGATGCGCAAAAGTTGGTTGTGATAGCGCGCGTACGCAGGATTTTCAGCGGCAGCCGAAAAATAATTTTGTAGCTTGCCGTACAGCCAAACGCCACCCCATGCCGAAAGCATCATTGCGGGCAGTATCAGTCCGATTGCGCGAAGCGCGTGCGGCAGGCCTTCTTTGGTAAGCACGACCGGAAACAACATTACGGAAAATACGGTTGCGATGATGAGCGCAGGGAACGAATCAGGATTGGAAAACACATTGCGTCGAAACAAATGTTTGACGCTAAGCCATGCGCCGACGAGAAAAAAAATTCCAACTGGCCAGAACAGTTCCGGTTGGCATCGAAAGTTATGCCGCGCGTTGCAATCGCCAATGGCATTGAACATTTGCAGTGTTTTTCCGGTTGATATTGCAAGCGCAAGCACCGGGTTTGACGAGGAAAAAACCGATACTTCTTTTGCCCGTCCGAAAAAATCATCCGGATGGCGGAGAAAATATACGCCCATGGGGAGTGCCACAACAAACGTGACGAATAAAAATAAAGTTGCGGCGC
>JAGXAD010000054.1 GCA_018971745.1 Patescibacteria group bacterium | reverse complement strand
AAATTACTATAATTGATTGCATCGACCTTTACATAAAATTAATTCTTCCGATTGAAGTCATTTATTGCGTCTTGTATGCCGTTATGTATTTGTTCCATGGTTGCAGGATCTGCCTTGCCTGATTTTGCCTCTTGATACCGCTGTAATGCCGCCGTGCAATTATTTTCCACCCAAAATTGATGCCGTGCTCTTCCCCAGTCGCCAAGAGAAGCACCCGGATGCGAATCATAAAAATTATTCGTCCACTTATTGATTGCGGCCAAGTATTCCGCTTCGCCGGCATCATCATTGGCAAAATCATCGGGACATTTGGAGAAGATCCTCGGGGCGATTGATGATGTATTCGTTCGTATCTTTGGCATAACCAAAATAAAAAACACCGCACCGAATACCAAAATAAGAAAAACAAAGAATGCTAATTTATTTTTCATTTTTATTGTTTATTGGCAAGTTCCCCAAAATCCACGCTTTGCCAGCGAAGCTACATTTTGCGCATCTTTTAATTCATCCGCCAGGGTGGCAAGAGAGCGTGGGGATGCGAGTTTGCCGCCGGGATACGCCAACAAACCGACAGACCAATCTGTTTTAACAAGAGACATCTGCCATTTATTACTCATTCCATAACCATTTAATATAATGAAATAGGCGACATCCGCATTAGAGGTAGTCATGAGCAATCTCCATGTTGTAGTATCGTACATTCCTTCGTAGGATAGAAATACTTCTGTATGCAGTAGGTTTCTAGTGAGGAAATCTACTGCCGCCTTCTCTTCACATGGATCAGGTTCGCTTTTATCAACAGCCCTCCCGTATATGGAAGTAGACAGTCCGGGTATCTGTAAATCATGAAAGACAATAATGTTTTGTCCCGCCTTCACGATTGGGTAAGAAACCTTTAATAGTACTGAGTTCTTAATTTCTTCTACCCACAACATCTTTCCGGTGGGTATTTCCGAAGAAGTTTTATTATCATAATCCACCAAATATGCGGATGGATTTTTCAGATAGTCAGGATTCGAGGAAATCGATGAGGGTATGGGTGAGGGCGTTTGTGATGTTGTTGTAGTCGGGGTTGATGACTGAAGAATAGAAATAGGTTGCGATTTGTTGAAAATATAAATAACGAAGCCGCCTATCATTACCAAAGCAACTATGATCAAACTGGTTGTGCGTAATTCATCAGCGTGGTTCGGCTCCAACGATGTCGAAATAGGTAAGGTTGAAATTGCGCTTGTTTTCTCGTGTGGTTTGACAGCCGCTTCAACGATCTTAGCAGAAACATTTTTTGTTTCCCCGGCAGGTATTTCGACAAACCACTTGTTGGATTTATGCGTCTGGGTTGGCGTAGATACCGTATTTCCTTTTCGGGTAAACAAAACTACTCCGAATACTAAATTCACAATAGGAACCAGCGTTAAGAGCGCATACCACCGGGATAATTCCAGATCATTCAATCTTTGAATACAGAGTGATATTCCATAAACACCCGCAATTATAAGGATAATGCCTTCTATAGGAGAGAGATTGGGGTTCCATACTCCGCCAGTTATGAAAAAGACGATAATGAGTGTAGGAATATAGCGGATTGCGAAATCACCTCGTCCGATTTTTTTCGAAAACTGTTCCAATAAAATATCCATATTTTTAAATTAGTAAAATCACTGAGCAAGTTTTATTGAAAACACAAAACCCGCCGCCAGACCGAGACTTGCGCCTCCGTATCCCTTTCGGGACACGACCACAGACATGGAGTCTGAACGACGGGTTCAGTATGTCTGTGGTTTTTCCGCCATGCCTGCCGGAAAACCGACGGGTTTAGGCAATTAAATTTTACATTCACATTATATCCTTCAATTTTAAAAAATCAAGCCGTCAGATAAATTGATTTCTTCTGAAAACAGAAACAGAATAAGAAATGATAATAATTTGGCAGAAACAAAAATTTACTGAATTCCGAAAATAACCAAAATATTCATATTTTGATCTTACCTCCATACTCCTAACTCCTATATCCTACATGTGATAACTTCTTTGGTTGTTTCTTGGCAAAAGATCAATTAACAGCAAGAGATTTTTGTAATGCCGGGCTGGACTGATAATATTTCCAAAACCGTGCAAGATAAGTTTTTAATGCGTTCAATGTTTTACCCGCCATCTCCACCGTTTTGTGAAAAAGGCCGTTCGGCGACGATGTCGAACGGCTTTTTCCATGCAATCATTAGCGTTTTTTGATGCAACGCAAAGTTTGCCACCATCGAAACGATCAAACGGCGTTTATTCGTGACATCCGCGTTTTTGTAAGCAATGATTGGATTTTTCAAGAGTTTTACCAATTGCCCCATTTGGTCAAAAGTTTTTTCGTCTGCTTTTTCCAAAGAACTCCTTTTGAAAATGTAATTGCCCCGTTTGTGGAACTCATGCTGCAGAGATTTTCCGACCCAAAAACCGTTTTGGTAATGTCATTTGAACTTAACGTGCATTCGATAGGTTTTAATTACCTTGGCCGCAAATCGCAAATGCGCGCGGTGCATCTTATGTTTTGGCAGCCGAACAATTACTCTAAAGTGTTTTGGAATATCCGGAAAAATGGAATCCGTACCTACCGCGAATACGAAACATGGAATCTTGAATGCGATCACGATTCCGCATAGCTGACCGACGGCATAAATACTCCGTTTTTCAAACTTGCCATAGAAATGGCAAAAAAGATAAACTACCAACCAGACTCTAAAATCAATATTTCAATCAAATTTTTACAGGAGCCAAAACTTGTTAAAGTCGCCGAATTGTACTATGACCGCGAAAAACAAAAGACAACCGTGGAATTCGCAAAAGAGTAAAAAATATCCCGCCAACTTATCGGCGGATTTTGTTTTTTGACTTTTTTTAAATTTGGAGTACCATTGAAATGTTCTCATTCAATAACCAAACATAATTCCATCCATAAACGATACCGCATAAATCAATACATCAGAATCTCGCCCATCCGCGTGATTGACGAGAAAGGGCAAAACCTCGGCGTTTTGGAAACCGCCGAAGCGTTACGCATGGCGCAGGAGCGCGGCCTTGATTTGATTGAAATCGCGCCGACGGTGCGCCCGCCGGTCTGCAAAATCATTGACTCGGGAAAATTCAAATACGAGCAGGAAAAAAAAGAACGGGGCCAGAAAACCAAACAAAAAGAAACCGAGTTGAAAGCCATCAGAATCGGATTTACCACCGGCACGCACGATTTGGAATTGAAAGCGCGCCAGGCGGAAAAATTTTTGAACGAAGGCAACCGCGTCAAGGTGGACATGGTCCTGCGCGGACGCGAAAAATCGCACCGCGACTTTGCCGCAAAAAAACTGGAAGAACTTTTGTCCTACATTTCAAACGCCGATTTTGACATAGAACCCAAAAAAACTCCGCAGGGATTTACCGCGGTGCTGAAAAAACACGACGACTTGCAAAAAAAGGCGAAATAACTTACCATTGATTTTTAGATTACGCGACCATGAAACCAAACAAATCCATTCTCAAAAGAATAACCGTTACCAAATCCGGAAAATTACTCAGGAGGAAAAGCCACCTGAATCATTTTAACGCGACCGAGTCGCGAACACTTCAACGCCGGCATCACCACACCGGCGGACTTTCCAAAACGCTCACCAAAACAGTAAAATCATATATCGGATAAAATCCTATATCCTAAATTCTAACTTTCATGACCCGAGTCAAACGAGGAACTACATCGCACAAGCGCCGCGAAAAAACCCTAAAATATACCAAGGGTTTTAAGTGGGGCAGAAAATCAAAAGAACGCTCGGCAAACGAAGCGCTATTTCACGCGTGGTCCTACGCGTTCAAGTCAAGAAAATTGCTGAAACGCGACAAGCGCAAAGAATGGCAAGGGGTTATCGGCGCGGGAGCGCGCAATGAAACCTTAAGCTACAGCAAACTCATGGGGGCTTTGAAAAAAAAGAACATTGCATTAAACAGAAAAATACTCGCCGAATTCGCCGAACATCATCCGGAAATTTTTAAAGAAATCGTACAAATCGCAAAAACATAATATTGGTACCACGAAAAACGGACTCGTTAACGAGTCCGTTTTTTATCAATCACGAACGCCGTATCGCAAGCCCCCACATTTACCCAGTAAGTGTGGGGGCAAGCGAAACCAAAAACAAACCAACGCCTACTAAAATAATTACGGGACCGGGTGCGATGCCAAACCACGCGGCAAATAAAATTCCCGCAGCCGACATAAGAATCCCGATTATAACGCTCAACAATATGTACCCTCGCATGGTTCGCGACATGTTTTTTGCCGCGGCTGCCGGAATCACGGTGAGGGCACCCATCAAAAGCGTCCCGACCAATTTAATGCCAAGCGCCACGGCAACGGCAAACAAAAGCAAAAAAAATAAATCGTCCCATCGGGATGTTTTTTGATACACGTCCGAAAGGTCCGCAGAAATAATCCTAAAAACGAACCGGCGCGACAGCGCCATGGCGCACGCCAAAATCGCAAACGACGCCGCAACAATAGCGACTGTGGCGGCTAAAGAGCCGGAAACAAAATTGCCGAAAAGCGATTCCAAAATTTCCTGATTCGGAATCAAGAGCATCCCGAACGCCAGACTTGCCGTAAATAAAATGCCCGCTATCGCATCCGCGGGAAGGCGCGAATACGATTCAATGCGCCAAATTGCCGCGGACGCGACCAGCAAAAATAAAAGCGCTCCCCAAAACGGGTTCACGCCAAAAAAAATTCCCAAAGCAAGGCCCGGAAGCGCCACATGGCTTAACGCGTCCCCAACCAAAGACATCCGCTTCAAAATAATAAAGGCGCCGATAAAACTTGATGCAACGCTTACGGCAACGCCGATAATAATGTTTTGCAATAATGCGTTTTCAATCATACTTACGCGTGGTTCAAATGATGATAAAAACTTACTTCGCCGTATAATTTTTTCAGCTGTTCCTGAGTCAATACGTCGCGGGGCGGGCCGTGACAAACCATTTCTTTATTCAGGCACAACACATCGTTTGCGTAGTGGTACACCACATGCAGATCATGCGAAACAATAATAATAGAAATGTTCCGCTCATCTTGCAAACGGTGCAGAAGCGAATAAATCGTTTCTTCGCCTCCGACGTCAATGCCCGATGTCGGCTCGTCAAAAAGCAATACGTCAGGGTGCCCGATAAGCGACCACGCGATCAAAACGCGCTGGAGCTGGCCGGCGGAAAGTTCGGACAGGCGCTTGCGTAAAAAATGTTTGGAAAGCCCGACTGACGCAAGCTCGTGGCCCAAGTGCCCCA
>JAGXAD010000187.1 GCA_018971745.1 Patescibacteria group bacterium | reverse complement strand
CGACATTTTCGCCGTCAAGCACGCGGCCGCTTTTTTTTATCAGATACACGTACGACATCTCGCCCGAACGCGCAGGCAAATTGTTGCTTAAAAACGAATGCACAAAAACTATGTTGAGAAAATCAAGAAAACTTAATTTCTTGTCCAAAAGAAACCGGAACCGCAGGGCGCGAATCGCCATAATGCCAAGATATGCGACAAACGCGGCAACCGTAAACCGCCAATCAATATGTTTTGCCGTACGCAGAACGCCTACATACCAAACTTGAGTAAACAAGACATAGAGCAACAAAACGGCAAACAACAAAGAAACAAAAAAAGTTTTAGAAAAAATCCGCATAAGCATTAAAGTGGCTTTTCGGCAACCATAATGATACTAATGCCAAAACCTAAATTATAATTATTTTCAATGTGCGAAAACCAAAAATGTAAAAAAGAATTAAGCAAAGATTTGCCTCCGCCGTGAACCCGTTTACGAATATCTGCCAAATTATTTCCCAAAATCTTGCCGAAAAACAGATGCGGAAGCAAGCCGAGCATGTTCCAATAGCGAACCGCAACAACACGAAAACCTGATTGTTCAACAAGTTTTTTTAATTCGCGCCGAGTATAGCGGCGAAAGTGTCCCTCCGCCTTATCGGAATGGCAAAATAAAAACGGATACGCCGGAACAACAATAATAAGACGGCCGCCGGGCTTTATTACGTTAAATAATTTTTTTAGCGTCATTGCGTCATCCTCAATGTGTTCAAGAACATCAGCCATCACTGCGGTATCAAATTTTTTAGATAGACGCGGAAGCATTTGCTCAGCGCCGCCATGCGCAATTTCCATCTCGCCATAGCGATGACGAGAGAGTTGTATCAAATCCTCATTGGGTTCAATGCCAAAAACTTGAAACCCGCCATCGCGCGCCAAAGACAAAAGATAACCCTCGCCGGCACCGATATCAAGAAAATCGCCTCCTCGAGCATATTGTAAAATGAGGCGATCTAAATTGAAATTGCGGAAATCTTGAGCAGGATTAACATTCCGATAAAG
>JAGXAD010000186.1 GCA_018971745.1 Patescibacteria group bacterium | reverse complement strand
TACTTTCACGGCGCCAGTTCCAAATTCTTGATCAACCGAATCATCGGCAACAATCGGGATTTCGCGGTTTTGAATTGGAAGCAAAACTTTTTTGCCGATAACATTTTTATAGCGCGCGTCAGTCGGGTTTACCGCAACTGCGGAATCGCCCAACATAGTTTCCGGACGCGTCGTCGCGACGATAACAAATTTTTCTTTCTCGCCGACAATCGGATATTTTATATAGTAAAGCGTTGAAGCAACTTCCTGATATTCAAGCTCCAAATCGGAAAGCGAGGTCTGACAACGAGTACACCAATTTATAACGCGCTCGGCGCGATACAGCCATCCCTTTTTGTAGTAATGCAAAAACGCTTCTTGAACCGCCCGCTGATATTCCGCGTCCATGGTAAATCGCGTGCGCGACCAATCCATTGACGCGCCGAGTTTTTTGAATTGGCCGAGAATAATGCCGCCGTATTTCTCTTTCCATTCCCAAACTTTTTCTATAAATTTTTCCTTGCCTAAATCATGGCGCGATAATCCCTGTTTTTTTAATTCTTTCTCAACTACATTTTGCGTTGCAATGCCCGCGTGATCCGTTCCCGGCAGCCACAATGTCCGAAAACCCTCCATCCGTTTTTTGCGAATCAAAATATCTTGAATCGTTACATTTAGGGCGTGCCCCAAATGCAAAGAGCCCGTTACATTCGGAGGCGGCACAACCGCGGCATAGCTTTTAGCTTTTAGCTTATGGCTTATCGTTTGCGCAACCGGCAATCGGTCGGGGTTAAAAAATCCGCTCTCTTCCCAGAGTTTGTATAGTTTATCTTCAACCGCTTTCGGGTCATATTGCGTCGAAAGCAATTCATTATTTTTTTCTTGCTCCGTTGACATTGTTAGAAAAAAGAGTACCAATAACATCAGGATGTGCCTTTTCAGTATGGCATAAAAAAAAGTACCTTGAAAGAGAAATAACATGGCATCGGACGAAACAAATTCTGAACCGACGACATTACAATCGTATGCCGGAGTAATCGTTTTTTTCAATCCTCACTGGGTTGTAGAAATAAAA
>JAGXAD010000053.1 GCA_018971745.1 Patescibacteria group bacterium | reverse complement strand
CAACAAAAAAAACTTTAGGCAATAAATTACGAAATGTATCTTTTGCTCCCCACCAATAATACAACATCACCGTGGGATACAAAAAAAACAAATAATTTGAAACCGGCCGCACATACGCGGAAATGCCGAGCAGAACGGATGAAACAAAAAGAAACTGGAGCGCGTCCTCGCACAAAAACCGGAAAAAATAAAAAATGCTCGCCAAAAACAAAAATCCAAACAACGCCTCCGACATATAGGTGATGCTGTATATGACAAGATGTGGCTCCAGTGCGGTAATCAGCGCGGCCCAAAAAACCGTACGGGAATCCATCATTAAATTTTTTCCGAGGCGAACCAAAAACACCGGCACGAACGACGACAACGCGACCTGCCCGAGAATTGCCGGCCAAAAACGATTGAATAGCCAAAAAAAACCCGCAAGATAAAACGAATAACCCGGCGGCCGCAACACAAACGCAGTCAATCCCCCGTCCCTGCTGTACCCATAGCCCGACGCAACCGCGCGCGCCAAATCAAGAAACGCCTGCGAATCGCTTAATTGCAAAATGCCGTTTCCGTAATGCAAAACGCCGTACGCCAGAGCAAGAAGCCGCGCGACGAATGCCGCGCCAAAAACAAGAATTTCAATTCTATATTCTCGAAAAAATATCTTCATATCCAGTCCGCTATTTTGTTAAAAATATCCAGTAACCGCTGACTTGTTTGCTCCGTAATTTTCCAAAGGCGCAATCGACCCAATACGCAAACCGCGCAATCCACGACGCATGCATCAACCCCGCCAAATAGAGCCAAGTGCCCAGCGCCCCGCGCACCGCCTGAATTTCCACGCGAGAAAAATCCCGAGCCAAAAAACGAATCGCGTCATCCGTAAAACGCCAGTAATCTTTGTAATATCCGGTTTCGGCGTGATAATAATACAAAAACGGAACGTACAGCAAACAATATCCGCCGGGCTTCAACGCGCGACGCATTTCTTGTATTGCCCGTGCGGGATTTTCAACGTGCTCCAAAACCGCAATGCAAATAAACGCGTCTTCCGAATTGTCGTGAAAAGGCAAATGATGAATATCGCCCACGATATCGGGATGATAATCCGAAACCGGGTCCAGAATTTTATAATCAACATTTTTAAGATACGGAATAATCCATTGCCGCGACTCGTCATAGCGGTTTCCGCGGCCCTGAAGTACGCGCAATCCTCCGCCAATGTCAATAATCCTCTTTTTCTCAGAGAACGTCACAATCACTTTCTCGCGAAAAAATTTGTCCCACAGGTATTCGTTCAAGGCAATAACGGCCTATGATTTTACAAACACAAAAACCATAATAACGCCCGTTTTATTGATAAACGGCATACGTTCAATCGTGAAATTAAAAAAATTCGAAAAAAAAGGAATGTGGACCGGAAACGGCAAAACATATTTTCTTTTTTTCAAAATAAGCCCGTAACTTTTGTTTATGGCAATAAGTTCGCGAGCTGAAATCCTCGTATGCGGTCCTTCCGGCATTTTCAGATGCAATTTTTCCGCAAGCATCAGCGCCGGCTCCCACAAAGGATTTGCCATGGAAATGATAAGATTGGTATCGGAACGCATCAATCGCGCCACGGAACGGATTGCGGCTGAGACGTCCGGCAGATGTTCAATCACGTCGGCAAGAAAAATGTAATCAAAAGTTTCGTTGGAAGAAAAGTTTGCAATATCAATATGCTGAAACAAAAGATTTTTCGCATGCGCATATTTTTTCTGCGCCCGTCGGATCATCCCGCCTGATGCGTCAATGCCGATTCCCAACGGCGGGTTCAACGAAGCTAAAATATCACCGGTGCCGCATCCGATTTCCAAAACGCGGGAACCCGAAGGAATGAGACCGGCGTAAACTTTTTTTACCGCATCGTAATAATACCAATTCTTTTTCTTCCAAAAATCGTATTCAGCCGCCAAATTGTCAAAATGATTTTCAACAACATCCATAGAAATATGCCCGAATTAAGTAAATTTAATTTTTTTCATCGCAAAAAAAACCATTTTAAGCAGAAGCCAGCCGTGCGACCAGCGACTGATATTGGTCGTGCCGTACACGCGCGCCTGATAACGAATCGGAAGCTCAACAATTTTAAGATTCAGGCACGATGCGCCAAACAGCAAATCAAAATCCCCGAACGGGTCAAAATCGCCGAAATGGGCACGCCCGGCAGCAATACGCTCATAATCTTTCTTAAACAATACTTTAGTGCCGCAAAGCGTATCTTTAATCCGCTGGTCCAGAAGCCATGAAAACGCAACGCTAAAAAATTTATTTCCCACGAGATTCAAAAATCGCATTGCCTGCCCTTCAAGCGGATAAATCAGGCGCGACCCGCTCACGAATTCCGCCTTGCCGGATGCGATTGCTTCGTAAAATTTCGGCAGATCCTCGGGACGCACCGTTAAATCCGCGTCCAAAATCATCAGCACCTCGCCGGATGCGTTCGCAAAACCTTTGCGCACCGCATCCCCTTTGCCTTTGCCGTCCTGAATGAAAAGCTTAATGTCTTTTTCCGGATATGCGCCGCGCACCCGTTCAATTTCTTCCCGCGTTCCGTCCGATGAGTGTCCTTCCACAAAAATAATTTCCGTGTGCTTGCCAAGCATCGGCATTCGATTCACCGCATCTTCAATATTTCCGCGTTCGTTCCTCGCCGGAATAACCACGCTTACCGCGTATTCTTTGCGCTCCCCGGGAAGCGGCCGCGCAACAACATACTGCACAAGCCCCAATTTCCGCACCAAAGGCAAGCGCGCAATATAACGATTCACAAACAGAGACAACAAAGGAACATGCGCGGGCATCAATAATTCATATCCCCGGGTTATTACCTCAAAATCTCCCAAATATAAAAAGTTTGCCTTATCGTGCGCAGTCAGCCAATTTTGAATTGGTGATGGCCGCTTCAGACGCAAAAATTCCGCAAGCTTCAAAATCGGCTCCCACAAATAATTGTAATAAGTAACGATGACTTTTGTCTGCGGGTGGCTCACTTTTTTTAATTCCTGGAATGCATGCTGGACATCCGGCAAAAAACCGACCACATCCGAAATAATAATGTAATCAAATTTCTCGTTCAGCCGAATGTCGTCCGCGTCCATAACATAAAATTCAAATTGAGGGTATTTTTTCTTTGCCCGCAAAACCATCTCGGGGCTTAAATCAATGCCAACGCCCCGCGAGGGGCGCACCGAGCCGACCGCCGGAAACGCACCAATGCCAACTTCCAACACCCGAGCATTCGCAGGAACCCTAGATGCAACCAGACGATTCACATGCTCGTGATAATAGCGCGTATGCCTGCCAACGCGCTTCTCCTGCGCCCGATCGTCAAAATATTTTTTGATTTTTTCTTTGTCCATAATTTAATTTGATGTATGTTTTTCATACCACGCTATCGTTTTCTGAAGCCCGGTTTTAAAATCGGTCTCCGCAACAAAACCGAATTCCTGTTTTGCACGCGACACGTCAAGCATGCGGCGGGGCTGGCCGTCCGGCTTGGTGCCGTCCCAAACGATATTTCCTTTATAGCGCATCAAGTCCGCAATTAAACGCGCCAGATTTTTAATCGAAATTTCGCTGCCCGACCCGATATTTACCGGATCCGGCTTATCATAATGCTCAAGCGCCAAAACAATCGCGCGCGCCGCGTCGGCAACGTATAAAAATTCCCGCGTTGCGTTTCCCGTGCCCCATACAACTACTTCGGATTTTCCGTCTTCCCGCGCATCATATATTTTTTTAATCAGCGCCGGAATCACATGTGAACTCTCAACACTAAAATTATCCCGCGGACCGTACAAATTAACGGGCAGAAGATAAACGGAATGAAAATCGTATTGCGCGCGGTACGCTTGCGACTGCACCAAAAGCATTTTTTTTGCAAGACCATAAGACGCGTTAGTCTCTTCCGGATGCCCGTTCCATAAATCCTCTTCGCAAAACGGAACACGAGTAAATTTCGGATACGCGCATACCGTGCCGATGGCGACGAATTTTTCTATTCCGGATCGGCGGCTCGCTTCCATCATCTGCGCCCCCATCATCAAATTATCATAAAAAAGTTCGCCCGGCTTTTCGCGATTAAAACCGATTCCGCCGACGCGCGCCGCCAAATGAATCACAAAATCTTTTCCGGAAACGGCTTTTTCGCAATCTTCAAACTTACGCAAATCAAATTCGCTCGAGCGCGGCACAAAAATGTTTTCCTGCTTCCACCCTTTTTGCAGAAGCTCTTCAACAACAAAAGAGCCGAGGAATCCCCCGCCTCCGGTTACGACAATTTTTTTATCGTTAAAATTCATATTAGTTACGCCCCAAACCGATGAGCATCGCGATGTTCCGAACTAAACAATGTTGCGTCTGCGTCAACCATAATCTTCACCAATTCAGGAAACGTAACCTTCGGAGACCAACCAAGCGTTTTTTTCGCTTTTGACGCGTCTCCAATTAAAGTATTTACTTCCGCCGGCCGGAAAAATTTCGGGTCAATTGCAATATGTTCTTTCCAATCAAGCCCGGCGCGTTTAAACGCGGCTTCAACAAATTCCTTCACCGAGTGCGTCTCGCCCGTTGCAATCACAAAATCCTCCGGAGATTCGTGCTGCATCATGCGCCACGCCGCCTCCATGTATTCCGGCGCGTATCCCCAATCGCGGCGCGCGTCCAGATTGCCCAAATAAATTTTCTTGTCAAGCCCCGCTTTGACGCGGGCGATGCCGCGCGTAATTTTTCGCGTCACAAAGGTCTCGCCGCGCCTTGGGGATTCGTGATTAAACAAAATGCCGTTCACGGCAAAAATGCCGTACGATTCGCGATAATTCACGGTCGTGTGATACGCAAACACCTTTGCGGCTCCGTACGGACTTCGCGGATAAAACGGAGTTGTTTCGTTCTGCGGAGCCGGAGCCGCGCCAAACATTTCCGACGAGCTTGCTTGATAAAATTTTACTTTCTTTCCGGTATGCTCCGTATAATCCTTAATGGCGTCGAGTATCCGGAGCGTCCCAAGCCCGGTAATATTCGCGGTATATTCGGGCAGATCAAACGAAACCCGCACGTGCGACTGCGCCGCCAAATGATAAATCTCGTCCGGCTCCAATTTATAAATCAGGGTACGAATCGTATTGGCGTCTCCAATGTCGCCGTAATGCAAAAAAAGTTTCGCGTTTATGATATGCGGGTCCTGATACAAATGGTCAATCCGAGAAGTATTAAAAGTTGATGCGCGCCTCACGATGCCGTGCACTTCATATCCTTTTTGCAAAAGCAATTCCGCCAGATACGATCCGTCCTGTCCGGTAATGCCGGTAATAAGCGCTTTTTTTGTCATAGCAAAAATTTTTTTAGAATAAATAATCCAAAATGCGGCTCATTCATAAATACCATAAAAACAAACTTTATGCAAGTTCGTAT
>JAGXAD010000185.1 GCA_018971745.1 Patescibacteria group bacterium | reverse complement strand
AAACGGCTCGCAAAAGAAAAAGAAGAAGTTGTGAAGCACGCAGACGCAATTAAACTATTCAAGCCGTCGCAAATCGGATTTGCCAAAGCCGCGCCGCATTTATTGTCCATGACCGCGACCCCGATTCCGCGCACGCTTGCGCTTACCGTCTACGGCAATCTTGATTTGTCCGTGCTTGACGAAATGCCGCCGGGAAGAAAAAAAATCATTACCAAGGTCGTATCGTCGCGCGATAGAAACAACGCCTACGAATTCATCCGCAAGGAAATCGCATCAGGCAGGCAGGCGTTTGTCATCTGCCCGCGCATTGAAAAAGCGGAGAACAAACAATACAAAACCGCGCAAGCCGCATTCGCTTTTTCCGAAATGAAAGCGGTCAAAGAAGAATACGAAAAATTGTCCAAAGAAATTTTTCCGGAATTTCGCATCGCGATGCTTCATGGAAAACTCGCCCCGAAAGAAAAAGAAGCAGTTATGAAACATTTTAAGGACGGGAAAACGAACATACTCGTGTCAACATCCGTGGTTGAAGTCGGCGTTGACGCGCCGAACGCGACCGTGATGATGATTGAAGGGGGCGAGCGGTTCGGTTTGGCGCAGCTGCATCAGTTCCGCGGCAGGGTGGGCCGGGGCGAACATCAATCATATTGTTTTATTTTCACCCAGTCGCACACGGAAAAAATCAAAACGCGGCTCAAAGCCCTTGAGACCGCAAAAAACGGATTTGAGCTTGCCGAGTACGATTTGCAATTCCGCGGAGCAGGAGAATTATCCGGTTCGCGCCAATGGGGCATCTCGGATGTCGGCATGGAAGCGCTCAAAAACATCAAAATGGTTGAGGCGGCGCGCGTTGAGGCGCGCGACATTGCGCAAAAGGATCCGCACTTAAAAAAATATCCGCTTCTGCAAAAGCAGCTCGCGCAAATTTCTCAAAAAATTCACTTTGAGTAAAAGGCTTAATCCATTTTTTGATTACTTCTATATTTCGGAGTGACCCAAAAACCCATGTATTTGCCGAGCATCAAACGGGTTTGCGCTTCAAGGCCGGGGAACGAGCCGAAAAAAATAATGGTGAACGGCACTAAGACCCATTGCAAAACC
>JAGXAD010000184.1 GCA_018971745.1 Patescibacteria group bacterium | reverse complement strand
CTTTTTCTCGTTTGCCACGAAATATTCCCCCCGTATTGTTAACGAACAGCGTTTTTATTGTAGCAATCGCCGATTTTTTATCAAGTGGCGCAGAAAAATAATTACTTCGCTTCAAATAATCTTGCAATCACGGATTGCAAAGATGCCTCCGAAGTCGTTATCACTAAATAATGTTTTGCCGGAAACAGAAAATACCCGATGCCAAAATCTTTTGTTTGCGAGAGTTTTAAAAAGCGGTAGTTGATGTTTTTGAAAATTTTGTCTTCAAACGACGCGCTTGCGGTTTCCGGAAGTTCCTGCAAAAAAAGCGGAGACAAATCTTTTTGGATTGACGCTTCCCACGAGATCATCGTTTGGAGCGCCAAGTTTTCGTCGCGGACGGGAATAAGAAAACCGGCGCGCGCGACACCGCCTTGGTAGTAAAAAAACGGCATGATGTCTTCGTCTCCCGCAATAAGCGCGGGTGCGGGAATGCGCAGAAGCCGGAAAAAGTTTTTTGCGCTGATTGGCGTTTGGGTTTCTTCGTTATTGGCAAACAGAACGGCAATTCGTTTTATTGTGTTATCTGGCTCTGGGGTTTGGGACGATGCGATGAGTTTCAGCGCGAGAATGTCTTCCGGCGCGAGCGTAATGGTTTCCAGTTTTTCCGATGAAAAGTAAACCGTAATTGCCGGTTTGGTTTCTTCAAATTTCGGTTTGGGAAGAATGCGGTAATAGAAATATACACCCGTTGCCGCAATCACGGCGATCATCGCAAGTGCTCCGAGCGCGGCGATAATGATTTTGGTTGCGCGGCGCGAAGAATCATTTTGTTCCGAAATTGTCTCTGGAATTGCCGATGTTCGTTTTAATTCTTCCGCGGCAATGGAAACCCGCGAAAGGTTTTTTGCTTTTGCGTATGCGGAAACATCCGAACCCATGGTTCGGATGTTCGGAGTTTTTTTTATTTCCGCGCTCTGGTTATTCTCTTGGCTTGCGGAATAAAGGTTTTGGTTCGCCATGATGATTGTTCTCGTTGCGTTCCGGATGCCCGAATTTGTTCTGGTCGTCGTATCGTCCCGGAACCCGTTTTAACGAGAGATTGATTCTTCCCTGGTCGTCAATTTCTT
>JAGXAD010000052.1 GCA_018971745.1 Patescibacteria group bacterium | reverse complement strand
TATATCAAATTTATTCAACAATATTCTGATAAAACATAGTAATTTTATTCTAAATCTACTAAACTGATTAACTCGAGTAACTAATTAAACTGGGTAACTAATTAAACTAATCATGGCGAAGGAAATAAAAACAATTTTAACGATTCAGCTGCCGGCGGGCAAAGCAACGGCAGCGCCTCCGGTTGGCACGGCTCTCGGGCCGCACGGCATCAACATCGGCGATTTCGTAAGCAAGTACAATCAGGCAACACAAGCGATGGCGGGAGAAGTGGTGCCGGCGCAAATTACGATTTATGTTGACCGCTCGTTTGATTTCAAATTAAAAACGCCTCCGGCGTCCGATTTGCTCCGCAAAGCGGCCGGGGTTGAAAAGGGCTCGGGCGTGCCGAACAAAAATAAAGTCGGGAACGTCACCCGTGCCGACATCAAAAAAATCGCCGAGCGCAAAATGGCAGATTTGAACGCGGATTCCGTTGAAGCTGCGGAAAAAATCGTTGCGGGAACCGCGCGTTCAATGGGGATTGACGTTCGGTAACGCTGTTTCTTGACCCGTTTCGTTCGCTCCAGCGGCGAGCTCACTAAGGGTCGGACAAAATTTTGCGCTTCGCGCAAATCAAGCAATTTTGTCCTCCCATTGTCTCGAAACAGCATTACCTCACTAAGTGGAATAATTAAAACCGTCCCGATTTCCGAGACGGTATTTTGTTTTTGGCGTCAATCTTGTTTGTGCCGGTTTTGCGTGCTACGGTTTTTGCAAGGTTTGTGGTCGTTGACAATAAAAGAGGCGGAGGAAAATGAATACAGAGCGTGACGCAGCAAGATTTTTGGCCTTTCTTGTTTCGGTTGTGGCGCATTCAGTTTTGGCGACTTGTGATCGGTTGAGGACATCGTGCGGTTTTATTCACGGTAAACGATTGCGCGGAATTGGGTATAACGGCTCCGTAAGCGGAGAGCCGCACTGTGATGACGTTGGCCATTGGATGACGCCTGACGGACATTGCGTGCGAACGCGCCACGGAGAAAAAAACGGAATTTCAAATACCGATCGCCAATATCTTCCGGGTTCTGAAACGATTATTATTGCAACGCCCTGCATTGATTGCGTGAAGGATCAGATTGAAGAAGGCGTGAAAAAAATTAATTACGTCGGGAGTTACGATAACGCCAAAGGAAAAGAGTTTATTGCCGAAATGGCTGAACGGCGCGGCGTGGTTATGAATCAATTTGAGGTTGATTGGTGCGAAGTTTTTCAGAAATTATTTGATTTACTTGCGCGTAAGGGAGGCGTTTTGCACCGGTCGGGCTATCGTCTGAAAGTTACCAAGGAGCCGTTTGAAAAATGAAAACCTGCATTGCAATTATCGGCGAGAGCGGCGCGGGCAAAGAAACCATTTTTCGCATTATCGCGCGGGAAGTTGCCGGAAAATATGCAATTTCAATTTACCATTTTCATGATCCGCTGAATGAAATTTTGGATTTGTTGTTTCTGCCGCGTGAACGCGCTAATCAGCAGGCATTGTCAACGATGCTTCGCCAGCGGTTCGGAGAAGAATTACTGGGTAATGTTTTGCAACGGCGCGCGTTGGCGGATTCCGCGGACATCATAGTTTTGGACGGCGTGCGCAGGCCGCAGGATGTGATTATGTTGCGGAAATTTCCGAACAGTTTTTTGTGTTTCGTGGCTGCTCCGTTTGAAAAACGGCTGGAACGGATTCGGGTGCGCAATGACCGCCCGGGGGATGCGGAAAAAACCGAGGAAGCATTTCGCACGGAACAGAATGCCGAAGCGGAAAGCATGATTCGGGAAATCGCAAAAGAAGCGGACACCGTTTTTGATAATTCGGTTGATGACGACGGTTCCGAAGCGTTTGCGTTTTTGCGTTTGCAGGTGCGGAAGTTTCTCACAAAAAAAGTCGGGCTCGTTTTGTGAAACGAGCCTTTTGTTTTTTCACATATTCTCATTCGCGCGAATGAGAATATGGGGGAACGGTAAAATAAAGGATTGGGTTAGAAAATTTTTAATGAATTGTACAATTTTTGTTTTTATGATATCATTTTTTTAATATAGAATTTTGACAACGGAAAAACAGATGAAGCCGGAAACATCGGAACGGGTTCAGCTGGTTGACAAACGATTTCGCGTTCTTGTGATTGCTTTGGCGATGAACGGCATTGCCGCTTTTTCAAAAATTATCATTGGCATTGCAACGGGGATTTTGATGATTACGGCGGACGGCATGCATTCGCTCGGCGACACGCTGTCCAACATCGTTTGCATGGTGAGTTTGCGCTATTCCCGCCGTTCTCCGGACGCAAAATATCCCTACGGATACGCGAAATTTGAAACCGTTGCGGCGTTCGGAGGATGTTTTTTGCTTTTGGTGGGGGTGTTTGAAATCGCGGAACGGCTGTATCACCGCATAGTACATGCGGATGCGATTGAATTTCAGTGGTGGCTGGTTGGCGTGATGGCGGCGTTGATGATGATGAGCGCGTGGGTCGTATGGTACGAAACAAAACGCGGCAAAGAATTGCTGGGTGATTCTTTGATTGTTGACGCGGCGGAAACGAGAAACGATGTTTTGGTTACGGCCGGAGTGTTGGTTGGGCTTTTTGCAGTTAAGTTTGGTTGTCAATGGGTTGATGCGTTGTTTACTTTGATTATTATGGCCAGTATCTTGATAAGTTTTTGGCAAAATTTGAAACGAACGTTTCATGTGCTTGCGGATGCTTCGGTGGTGCCGGAATTGGAAATTATGCGGGTTGCGGAATCTGTTCCCGGCGTTCAATTTTGTCATGCCGCGCGATCGCGCGGCAGGCCGGATGCGCTTTTTATTGACGTGCATATCGGCGTTTTGTCAGGCATTAGCGTTGAGGAAGCGCATGATGATATTTCGCACCGCGTGAAACTCGCTTTGCAAAAACATTTTTTAAAAAAAGTGCAATGCGTAACGATTCACATTGAGCCGGACCATGAAATGGCCCGCGCGCGCAGTCAAAGCGTGTTTAAGAAAGGAGATTATTAACGTGATTGCCGTTTCCGTTTGCGGGACCGGTTTTTTTGTTTTTATATTTTTGTAAGGCACAACATTCTCATATTCTCAAGAATATGAGAATGTATGCTGATGCATTTTTGCGGATTGCAATTTTTTGTTTCCTGCCGTATGATACATCAGCATTCTTTGACACCTTAAAACAGGAGACAGCACCATGGTTAAAAATACTTATCCCGGAAAATTTATCGTACTTGAGGGTCCTGAGGGCGGCGGCAAATCAACGCAGGCAATGCTTCTTGCCCGCGCCATGGAAGCAAAAGGATATTCCGTGTGTTTAACTCAAGAGCCGACTCAGGACGGCATTTGGGGTAAGTTGGTTCGGTTTATGTATAAAAGCACATCGTTGCGCGATGAATTGCCCGCGGAACTTGCGCGATTTATCAGCGGTAATGAGTATCGGAAGATGCGCGAACTGGCAAGTGGGGCGAGGCGGGAATGTTTTGCTGATTTTGAACGGATTGCCGAAGAGATTATGCTTGGCCATTACGGCAATGTGCCGATGTTGATGCAACTTTGTTTTATGTTTGACCGGCACGATCACCGGGTGCGCGTTGAAATTCCCGCGCTTGGCGAAGGAAAGCTCGTGATTTCCGACCGCGATTTTTTATCAACGCTTGCGTACGGCGCAAGCGAAGGATTGGGTTGGAAGCAATTGCTTGCTATACATGAGGAAATTTTGGAAAAAGATTTTGTTGTTCCTGATTTGATATTATTGCTTGATGTGTCTCCGGAAATCGGACTTGCACGGACCGCAAAAAAACACGAAAGCGGAAAAGAATATTTTGATGATTTGGAAAAGCAGAAAAAAATCAGAGCATATTTTGATATTGTGCAACAGCCGCCGGTATCCGACTTGCGCATTCTTACAGTTGATACGAGCCGCGACGAGGAAAGTGTGCATCGCGGGATTATGTTATTTGTCGATTTGTTTGTAGACGGATTTTCGTGAGGATCTCCTTGCTAACAGCCGGTCCGGCTGTCCAAATAGTTTATCATTAGACAGTTTTTAGTTTGGGGTCGCGCATGACCCCTTTTAAATTTTGTGCGATATGATACATCTCTAATTCGTGGAATAGGCGAATAGTTGGAACAGTTTTCGCAATTTGCGTTTTTTTTGGTTTGTGCTACGAGTGAAATGTTGAACATTGAAAATTTTTTCTTGGAGTGGGGAAAATAGTGCCATACATCGCAGAAAAAGATAAATTGCGGCTTGATCCGTTGATTGAAAATCTCCGTGTGAAGGCGGTGATGCTTGCTGATTTTCATGTAGAAAAAATAGATGCCATTGCAGGATATATGCGTTATGTCGCGCGGCGCGTCTTGGTGGAGACGGCCTTGAATGCCGCCGAACAGTATCAAGGCAAGCGCGAGACGCGTTACTGGCTGATTGTGGATCATGCCGGGATTGCGTCAAATATCGCTTTTGAATTATTTGATCGTGTGTTGAGCCGCGAGCCGGACATTGCGAAACGGTTTGATTTTCGGCATCTGAAACTTGAAAATATGCCGCTGATTCCTGCCGATGCTTTCTTATTGAACGCCGAAATAGACGCACTCATTCAGGAGATAGCCCGCATTGGCGGTCCGGAGGGATACAATTATCACGGCGCGTATTGCGGTATGGTTAATTATTCACTTACTGAGCTTGTGCCGCGGATGCTTCTTTTCATGGCCGACGCAAGCAATATTTCTTTTGATTGGTTTTTTGTTGCACTTTTGATTAATTTTTGGCTTGGCCTAGCCCGCGAATTGTATGTTACTGTCGCGCGTCAGTATGAAGATGAGCAAATTGAAAAAAATGGTGATGTGGATGTGTATAAAAAATTGTTGGAACGGATTCAGACAAAACACTAATGAGCAGGTTATTGCGAGTTAAATTTTATAGCAGTAAGTTAACATTGAATGCCGAAGTTTTTGCTTCGGTTTTTTTGTTTTTGACAACTCTTGTTTTTTGCGCGTCGTTGCGTTACCAATGGGATAACGAAAAGTTCGTTGATAATGGAGACAGTGATGAAACTTGTTCTTGCGACCGGCATTCCCGGAAGCAACCGGAAAGAATATCTTGCGGGAGTTGAGCGATACGCCGCCTCGCGCGAAAAAAGAATAAAAATATATCCGGTCGGGCAGCTGATGATTGAACACGCGCGAAGCATCGGCTTTGACATACATGAGGAAAATATTTTGAACGCCGACCCGGATTTGCTGCATTCGTGGCGTTCCGTGGTGTTTGCCCGGATTCTCGCTGAAATTGCGGCAAGCTCCGAACAATACGATGCGGCAATACTTCTGATACACGAATTTTTTTTGTCGGGCGGATGGTTTGAAAAAGCGTATGACCCGGCGTTGAAACAATTTAACCCGGACCTTTTCGTTACCTTTATTGATAACGGGCCAAAAATTCTTTCGCGCTTAAGTGAACGCGAACAGTATTGCGATGAGCATGGCGACCCGACTTTGACGCTCAATCAGGTATTGCAGTGGCAGAACATTGAAGTGCAAGTAACATCCGGCCGCGCCGCTGACGCGGGCAAGCCGTTTTTTGCCGTTGCGGTTGCGCAACCCGCATCCACGCTCTATCGCCTGGCGGTACATCCGGAAATTGAGCCGGTCTACATTGCCATGCCGATTTCGCATTTGCAAAAGCCGCGGGATC
>JAGXAD010000183.1 GCA_018971745.1 Patescibacteria group bacterium | reverse complement strand
TTTAGATTCCAATTTTTGTATCAATGCATGTTCCGGCGCCAACACCATATAGGTCGCGCCAAAAAGCGTATCAGGCCGCGTTGTGAAAACCTGAATCTTGAATCTGGAGTCTGAAATCTTGAATTCTATTTCCGCGCCTTCGGAACGACCAATCCAATTTTTCTGCATCTCTTTTACTTTTTCGGGCCAATTAAGTTTTTCCAAATCGCGAAGCAAGCGATCCGCGTACGCCGTAATTTTCAAAACCCACTGTTCCAATTCTTTCCGCTCCACCGCGCTTCCGCACCGCTCGCATTTTCCTTCAATCACTTCTTCGTTTGCGAGCACGGTTTTATCTCGCGGGCACCAATTTACCGGCATTTTCGCTTTATACGCAAGTCCTTTTTTGAACAGCTGAATGAAAATCCACTGCGTCCATTGGTAATACTCCGGGTCAGTCGTATTAATTTCTTTCTGCCAATCGTAACTGAATCCGACTTTGTTAAGTTCTTTTTTAAAATTCGCGATGTTTTTCTTGACCGCGATTGAAGGATGAATTTTGTGCTTAATCGCAAAATTTTCAGCCGGCAAGCCGAACGCGTCCCATCCCATCGGATGCAACACTCGAAATCCTCTCATGCGGTAATACCGCGCCGCAATGTCCGAGCCGATATAGCCGACCAAATGCCCCACATGCAAGCCGCTTCCGGACGGATACGGAAACATGTCAAGAACATATTTTTTCTCGCGCCCTCCATTCTTTCCCTGCTCCGCGGACCATATTTGAAAATCGCGCTCTGCCCACCTTTTCTGCCACTTCTTTTCAATTTTTTGAAAATTGTATTTCACCCCGTTAGACATTTTTACTATTGAAATATGTGATTTTTTGAATACCCGCAGAAGACATTTTTATCTACTTTCCATTATGCTTGATATGCCTAACGGGGTTCATAACTTCATTATCATAATCATACAATTTTTTCCGCCTGCTTGACAAATTTTTACATGGGTGATACAAAAAGAACAGATTCTTTATCAATGTTTGAAAAAAGGAGAACAATCGTGATTGTTCTGCGCGTAAAAAAAGAACGGAAACAAGGAGAACATCGTGTAGCGCTCACCCCAAACGGAGCGAAACAA
>JAGXAD010000182.1 GCA_018971745.1 Patescibacteria group bacterium | reverse complement strand
TTTCGACACACTCGGCAATTCCAGCGATTGCCTCGCTAAGGGTCAGCGGCGTTTGTCCCTTCCCAGTTTTGTTTTCAAAACTGGGAAGGGACACCAAGCAAACGCCGCCTCCCCATTGTCTCAAAAGTGTTCGCAACGCAATACATGCTTACCGGCAAAATATGACCGACTTTGCTGAAATCAAAAAAGAAAAAGAAGAACTGGAACAGAAATTGAGCGACCCTCAATTTGTTCGGGATATTCAAAAATACAAAGACACGGCCGCGCGCACGGCAAAACTGGAAAAAATAATTTTGGCGCGCGAATCGCTGGAAAAAACGGAAAAAGAAATTGAAGAGTTGCGCGTACTTGAGCGCGGCAAAGACCAAGAACTTGCAGATATGGCAGCGGGTGAAATTCCGCGCCTTGAAAAAGAAAAACGAGAGTTGGAAAAAACTTTCAAAAAACTCACCAATGCCGGAAGCGACGAAAGTATTGTAAAAATCATTATGGAAATCCGCGCGGGAGCGGGCGGAGACGAAGCGTCGTTATTTGCGCAGGAACTTTTTCAGATGTACATAAAATACGCCGAAAGCCAAAAATGGCATGTGGAACTCATTGACGAATCGCGAAATACGCTTGGTGGGCTGAAAGAAGCCGTATTTGAAATTGACAATGAGGACGCGTATCAGAACTTAAAATACGAATCTGGCGTGCATCGGGTGCAGCGCGTTCCGGCAACGGAAAAAATCGGGCGCATCCATACTTCAACCGTATCGGTCGCGGTATTGCCCGTTGCAAAAGATGTAGAAATTGAAATACGGCCCGAGGACATTGACATTGATTTTTTTAGGTCATCCGGACCCGGCGGACAAAATGTCAATAAAGTTGAGACCGCAGTGCGCCTGACGCACATTCCGACCGGAGTCGTAGTCACCTCGCAGCACGGCAGATCGCAGGCAAAAAACCGCGAGCACGCAATGACGCTTCTGAAAACGCGCCTGCTTGACAGCCGCAAACAAAAAGAAGCGGCATCACGGGCAGAAGAGCGAAAAGAGCAAATCGGCACCGGAGATCGCTCCGAAAAAATCCGCACCTACAATTTCCCGCAGGACAGAATTACCGACCACAGAATCAAACA
>JAGXAD010000051.1 GCA_018971745.1 Patescibacteria group bacterium | reverse complement strand
TTTTCAAAAATCCAGATATAGAGTTAGTTTTTTTGTTGGACAAGCAGACGAATAACATATAAGATGTTGGTATGGAAAACAAGAGATTTGAAATTATTTCCGGCGGCGAAAAAGACGATTCGCGGGAACAAAAAGTCGCGGAAATTGAAACATTGGCCAGGCAATACGGATGTTCAATCGTTGAACGCCCGATGCGGTGCGTTTGGGGAAACGACAATAGAGGAGACCACGGCGTTTTGTATTGGATAAAGCCCGCGGAAGAAGATGAATTTGTTGCCCACAAAATCGCAAAATTAGTAACGGAAGTCGGAGGTCACGCAAAGGCAAAAATGACGGAGTGGAATCCGGAATTAAAAGGAGAGCCGATTTATAAAAAAGCAAAAAACATTCTTAAAATATAATATGTTTGCGATTGATAAAAAATTTAATCATTTTAATCTTGAGGCGTATGACCCGCATAATGAATCTGTGGTCAAAATTGCGTCAAGCGATTTTTCGGGCACGTGGCTCATACTCTTTTTCTATCCGGCCGATTTTACTTTTGTGTGCCCGACCGAGCTTCTTGATTTGAACCGCCGCTTTGATGATTTTAAAACCCTGGGAGTTGAAATCGTCGCGGTGAGCACGGATACGGTTTATACCCATAAAGCCTGGCTTGAAGTTGAGGAATTGCTGAAAGGATTTAAGTACCGGATGGCCGCGGACCACAACGGGAAATTTTCCCGCGAGCTTGGAATATATGACGAAGAATCCGGCGTTGCCCAACGCGCGGCATTTATCATTGATCCGGACGGCGTACTTCGCGCGGTTGAAATTGTCGCGGACGCAATCGGCAGAAACGCCGGCGAAATCCTCCGCAAACTCAAGGCCCTTGATTTCGTAAGAAAAAATCCGGGCAAGGTGTGCCCGGCAAGCTGGGACGAGGGCGGCAAAACCATTGAGCCCTCAATCAAAAAAGCCGGGAGAGTATACCGGGAATATAAACCATAAAAATAATTAGGCGGTAATTTTTGCTCGTTGAGGTTGAGTTTGCGTATGAATTTTGATTTTCAAAAAGATCCGGAATTTATCAGGAAGCTGAAAAAAGGCGACTTAAGGATTTTTGAGAAAATCCTTTTTTTGTACGAAAAAGAAATTTTCCGCCACATCCGCAGGTTGGTGCCGCGCCAACAAGACGCGGAAGACCTTACGCAGGAAACTTTTATCAAGGTATATCGGCACATCGGAACGCTTGACCCGACAAAAGGCATGAAATCATGGATATATAAAATTGCGACAAACACCGCGTACGACTGGTTTCGCAAGAATAAAAGAAATCGGGAACTTTTTATTATTGATAATGCGGGTAGCCCGTTTGAAACAATTGACGAGCATTCGTCGTATACATATCAGGAAAGAGCGACTACGAAAGATTTGCAGGATGCGCTTGAACGGATAAAACCCGTGTATAAAAGTATTCTTCTGCTTTTTTACGAAGAAGGATTGAAATACGGGGAAATTGCCGAAATACTTTCTTTGCCGTTAAATACCGTAAAAACGCACATTCGCCGCGCAAAATCAGCGCTTGTAAAAGAATTTCAAAAAAACAATGGATAATTTTTCACGCACAATGCGCGAATTGCCGGAGGTATCGTTTCCTCCGGGTTTGCACGGAAAAATCATGCGGCAACTTTTTTTTCTGAAGTTTCGCGTGCCGTTTTTTGTGATTTCCGGAATTCTATTTTGCAATATTGCGATTGCCGGCTATCACGCGTGGTTGCGCATGATTGATATGGAAGCGTTTTCCATTGCGGTCGCGCTTTGGAACGGATTTGAATGGAGCTTTGACTTTTTTTCCGAAGGTGCGCGAACCGTCATTGAATATTTTCCGATAGGATGGTTTTTGATTGTGACGACTAATTTTTTGTTATTAGGGTATGTCGTATTTTTATATTTTTCATTTAAAAAATTCTCCGTTGCCAATTTATAATTGGTTGTAAAGGTCGATAACAATAGTTTTAAAATTAATTTTTCAATGAATATGAAAATACGATTATTTGCTTCAACGATAATTTCTTTGCTTCTTGCGGCAAGCGCATTGCCCGTATTTGCCGACACTGCTGCGGGCGGAACGACGGGCGGAGCAACTTCCGCGCAACCGGCAGTTCAGAAAACCGTTGATCTTGCGTGCATGCAAACTGCAGTGGAAAAGCGCGACAACGCAATTATTTCAGCTCTTGATGCTTACTCTTCAGCCGTAAAGACTGCTTTGCAGACGAGGCGAGACGCTCTGAAAGACGCCTGGGGCATTACGGACAGAAAACAGCGCCGTTCAGCGCTTCGGACCGCTTGGAACGCATTTAAAGGCACATGGAGGAATGCGGCAAAAAGCCTTCGCATCGCGAAACGGGACGCATGGATGCAGTTTAATAAAGACCAGCGAACATGCAAGGGTAACGCCGGGGACGAGCCGGCAGGCGGGCAAGGAGTTGACGCGCAACTTTAATCTTTTAGAAAAACTGTTCCGTTCTTAACGGGACAGTTTTTTAATGCTTGAAAGATAAAATGGTTTATAGTAGTATGGTTGAATGAGCCAGATTGTCAAAAAAAGATTATTAAGTTTGCTGTTTATCGCGCTCGGGCTTGGTTTCGGCTTTTTTGACGCGCCGCAATATTGGAATCGCTTGATTGACGCTTCCGGGTCGGGCGTATTGAAATCATTGCAATTCGGACCCGTCCTTTCAATTCCGTTCCGTCTCGGTCTTGATTTGCAGGGCGGAACGCATTTGGTGTATCGCGCGGACGTTTCCGGCGTGCCGCAAGGCAGTCGCGCCGAGTCAATGCAGGGCTTGCGTGACGTAATTGAACGCCGCGTGAATTTGTTCGGCGTAACGGAACCGCTTGTACAAATAGATTCAGTCGGTGGGGACCAGCGCTTAATTGTGGAGCTTGCGGGCGTGCGCGACATTAACGAAGCGATTCGCATGATTGGCGAAACCCCGTTTTTGGAATTTCGGGAGGTCAGGCAGGATGCCGAACGCAACGCAATTATAGCGGCGCAAAAAAAAGGCGAGCGCACGCAAGAGGATCCGTACACCGTCGCAACTACGCTCACCGGAAAATATTTGAAACAGGCAAGCGTTAATTTTGACCAAACAAGCTTTAAGCCGGTGATTGACCTTTCGTTCAACGACGATGGCGCAAAACTTTTTGAACAAATCACCGAGAGAAATGTCGGCAAACCCCTTGCGATTTATCTTGACGGCGCGCCAATTTCTTCTCCGCGCGTCAATGAAAAAATTTCCGGCGGTAGGGCGCAGATTACCGGAAACTTTACGCCGGATGAGGCAAAACAGCTGGTGCGCCGGCTTAATTCCGGAGCGCTTCCCGTGCCGATTGCGCTGATTTCCCAGCAATCGGTTGAAGCGTCGCTTGGCCAGGAATCGCTCGCAAAAACTTACCACGCGGCAATTCTCGGTTTTTTGGCGGTTGCCGTATTTATGATTTTTTGGTACCGCTTGCCCGGCGTTATTTCGGTACTGGCGCTTTTGGTTTATGTGTCGTTTGTTCTCGCAATTTTTAAATTGATTCCGGTTACGATTACTTCAGCAGGCATTGCGGGGTTTATTTTGTCGCTTGGCATGGCGGTTGACGCGAATATTCTTATTTTTGAACGGATGCGCGAAGAAATTCGGTGGGGAAAGGATTTGCATACGGCGATTCACGAAGGATTTTTGCGCGCGTGGACCTCCATCCGCGACTCCAATGTGTCCAGTTTGATTACCGCAGCGATTTTGTACTGGCTTGGCACAAGCATCGTAAAAGGATTTGCTTTGACGCTCGGCATTGGAGTTTTGGTGAGCATGTTTTCCGCCATTACGATTTCGCGAAGTTTTTTGATTGCGTTTTTTTTCAAAAAATTTAAAGAGGTCCCGTGGCTTTTTTAGCCGCGCGGCATTGTTCAACGTGAATATCATTGCGCGACGAAAAATCTTTTATATTTTTTCAGGCACGCTGTTTTTGGCGAGCATTATTTTGTTTTTGCTGTGGGGTCTGAAATTCGGCATTGATTTTACCGGCGGCGCTTTGCTTGAAGTTGAATTTCCGTCTTCTCGCCCGCCTATTTCCGAATTGCAAAATCGCATTCAGCCGCTTGGCGTTGGTTCAGCGCAATTCAGTCCGTCGGGAGACCGCGGACTTCTGATGCGGCTTCGGGATGTTGACGAACCAACGCATCAAAATTTATTGAATGCGCTTGCCGGCGTAAAAGATAAAACGGAGCGCGATGCCGTAGTGCGCGAAAAACAATTTTCCACCATTGGTCCGGTCATCGGCAAAGAACTTGCCCAGCGATCAATTTGGGCGCTTTGCACGGTGCTTCTCTTGATTGTGTTGTACATTGCCTGGGCGTTCCGAAAAATTTCCAAACCGGTGTCGTCCTGGAAATTCGGCGTGATTGCCGTAGTTGCTTTGTTGCACGACGTGTTTTTGCCGACCGGCGTTTTTGTCGTTCTCGGCAAATTATGGGGAGTGGAAGTGGATACGCTTTTTGTTACGGCCATTTTAACCATTCTGGGTTTCTCGGTGCATGATACGATTGTGGTTTTTGACCGGATACGGGAAAATCTTAAAAAATCGTCTTTTGCCGCAGTCCGCACCAAAGAAGGTTTTGAACAAGTCGTGAACGAAAGTTTGAATCAAACAATCGTCCGTTCCGTAAACACTTCTTTTGTGGTTTTGTTGACGCTTGCGGCGATATTTTTATTCGGAGGCGAATCGGTGCGTTATTTCAGTTTGGCGCTTATGTTGGGGGTTGTATTCGGAACATACTCGTCAATTTTTATCGCAAGCCCTTTGCTTGTCACATGGCATAATTATTCTTTGCGAAAAACTATCTCATAGCCTTATTTTTCAGCACATTTGACAACAGATTGACGAGTATGGTACTTATGTAATCGAGAGGATATTGACACATTTTTCATGTCGTGCTACTAATTTTGCATACATAATCTTACTTATTTTTTAATAAATTATTTATTTCAACCTAGCGGCATCATTTGGGGATCCGCAAAATATATGGACAAACTTACGTTACCGGTGCATCTGAAAGATGTTACCGACAATGTGTTAAAAACGCTTGGCAACAAGCGCGTGCAGGATGTTCTGGAGCGGCGCTTCGGTTTTAAAGACGGCCGCCGCCAGACGCTTGAATCAATCGGCCAGAAATATAACATTACGCGCGAGCGCGTGCGCCAGATTGAGGAAAACGGCTTAAGCCAGCTCGTCAAATTCGGCGCGCAGGATATGGCGCGTCCGGTGGTTGCCGCGGTTGCTAATCATCTGGCGCAAAACGGCGAAATTTCCGAAGAGCGGAGATTTTTTGACGCCGTGGCGGACCGCAAATACCACCCACATTTGCATTTTGTTCTGGCGCTTGCCGGTAAACTTGCCAAACAACCCGAGACCGACATTCATCATGATCGTTGGTATACCAAAGAAGAAGTGCGCAAGTCAGTTGAAAAAATTCTTGACGGGGTTGTAGCCGCATTGGAGGAAACGAAAAAACCGGTTTCAGAAAACGATTTGTATCGCCTTCTTTCCGAACAGGCCCGTTCGGTGCTTGGCGCAACGCCGGAAAAAACGCACCTTGATTCTTATTTGAGCATTTCAAAAATTATCGGAAAAAATCCGTTTCATGAATACGGGCTGACTCACTGGGCGACTATTCACCCAAAGGGCGTGCGCGATAAGGCTTATATCGTGCTTGCCAAAGCGGGCAAGCCGCTTCATTTTTCCGAAATTA
>JAGXAD010000181.1 GCA_018971745.1 Patescibacteria group bacterium | reverse complement strand
CGACACTTCTTCAACTCCTTTTATTTCCTTGAGCTTGACCATGGTTTTTTCAACTTCGGTTTTGTTTTTGAACTGCGCCTGAATGGTGAGCGCCGGATAGGCGCGGTGCTGGGTGTTGGAAGTAATGTTTTTGATGCTGATTTTTTGGCGCGCCAACATATTTGAAATGTCGCGGATAAGCCCGATGCGGTCGCGCACCGTGAGCATAAGTTCCACGATTTCTCCCTTTCGTTTTTCAAATTTTTGATCTTCCCGAGTTTTTTTCAAAAATGCGTTTACTTTTTTTCGCGCGTCCGGGCTTTTGACGAAGGTAAGCCAGTCTCTCGACGGTTTTTTATTTTTTTGCGTCAGAATTTGGATCACATCGCCGTTTTTTAGGAGATGGTCTAGTCCGACCATTTTACCGTTGATCTTGGCGCCGGTCGCGGTATTGCCGATGTCGGTGTGCACCCGATAGGCAAAATCAATTGGCGTGGATTCTTCAGGCAGGTCAAACACGTCGCCGCGCGGGGTCAGCACGAAAATGCGGTTTTTGAAAAAATCGATTTTGAGCGATTCCAGAAATTCGTCCGGGGTCTCAAATTCTTTCTGCCATTCGCGAAGCTGCTCAATCCAGGAAACTTTTTTCTTGTCCGCAAACGACGATTGTTTTTTCGCGTACGACGACGCATTGCTTCGCTTGAATTCGCCATACGCCCAATGCGCGGCAATGCCGTGCTCGGCTTCTTCATGCATTTCAACTGTCCTGATTTGGATTTCAACGGGCCGCTCGTCCGGACCGAATATGGTCGTATGCAAAGAACGATAGCCGTTTGGTTTGGGAAGCGCGATGTAATCCTTGATTTTTCCGGGAATGGGCCGCCTAAATTTGTGCATTGCGCCGAGCGTTGCGTAGCAGTCCGCAACGGTCGGCACGATCACGCGAAGCGCCACAATGTCGCTGATTTTTGCGATGTCCATGTCGTATTTCAAAAGTTTTTTGTACAGGCTGTAGTAATGTTTTGCTCGCGCGTTCACTTCAAGAAACGGGATGTCTTCTTTGATGAGAGCGTCAATAATGAGCGGCTTTGTTTTTTTTACATACCCGTCCCAGTCTTGATACTGTTCTTTGGTTGAAGCCAGGAGCCATGCATA
>JAGXAD010000050.1 GCA_018971745.1 Patescibacteria group bacterium | reverse complement strand
AGCGAGTCGTTGTTCAGGGGAAGCACCGCGTTAAATCCTTCTTCTTGCTGGAACACGGCGGATTTCGCGTACACGAGTTTTGATTCAAGAACGGATCGAATTTGATTTTCGCTTTTGTTCAGGTCTTGTTCGCTGTCTCCGTAGACGGTAATGTAGAGCCCGAAATTAAAAAGTTTTTCGGTTGCCTGCTGGAGTTTGTCGCGCAAATCTTCCAAGTCGCGGTACGCCGTGTCAAGCACCGGGTCGCGCACGAGCCCTTTTTCTTCGCGAGTTGAGATTTGCGACTGCACCCGCGCAACTTGTTTCCGCAAATCACGCAGAATCAGGCCGGTGTCAACCGGATGCACGAACATCGCGATGTCAAAAATTTTGTCCATATTAATGATGGGCGAGAACCAGTTGGTGTGGAGGTAGCGCGGATAGGAAAATACGAAAATCGTGCGCGCAAATTTTTCTCCGATGCGCACGAAGCTCGGGTTGATTTGCAGCGCGGACGGAGAAATAATGTCGCGAAGCGTCATCTGTCCGGATTGATAAATTTCTTCCGGGAACACCGAAAATATTTCTTCTTTTTCGTTTTGTTTAGTTTTGAGTAAATCTTGAAGAGCCACGGTTTAAGGTTAAAAACAAATGAAAGGAAAAATTTCCACAAATAACTTTTATAAAAATTATGTTTGGAAATTCTTTACGAAAATTTTGATGTTTGCATTTTGACTTTTGATTTTTAACTTGTGCTCTTGGCCGCCTCGGACTCGCCGGGATTATAAAGCGTGTACAATAACTCAACCAATTCGTCGGTGTTGAGTTGGACGGTTCGCACGCCAAACGAGCGGAGTCCCATACTCGTGGCGTCGGTTCTTTGTTGGATCTGATTTTTAAATTCCGTAAATTGGTTTCCGTTAACGTCAGAAGGCGCATAAATCGCATTTGTTTTTTTTGCGGCTAACCCAAGCGAGCCAAGAACGTTTCGCAACAGCCCGGGGCGTTCAATCGCGCTCGGGTCAAACGGAACCACCACGTAAAAATTTTTTGAAACAATGTTTGAAAGTTCCACGAAGCCCTTGATGAATTCAATGTATTCGTCAATCTGAACCTTTAAGAGTTCGTTGTCTTCTTCTTTGCTGCGATCTTTCAGAGTATCAAGATAGGGCAGGATGTTGAGTTTGCGGGAATGAACGACGAATTGAAGCGAAAAATCAATGGAGTTCAAAAAATTTTGGTACTGGTAAATAATCGCGTCCTGTTCTTCGGTTGATTTTAGGGCGAAGTTTAAAGACGACGCCATAAGCACCGTGCGGAGTCCGCCGTTTTTAAGCAAAATAACGCCGTCGCGGATTGTGTCAATCGCGAGCAATTCCTGGGCCGAACGCGCGCCGGCTGATTTTTGGGACTGTATCGTTGCCATACTCGTATTCTTTTTAGGAGCGATACCGTTGTTTTTGAAACACTCGCAATTGCTTTTTGCATGGTTCTCCGGCGTGGCACCGGAGAACAAAGCAATTGCGCGTGAGCCGGAAATCCGCGCCGGGGATTTTCGGCGATTTCAAAAACAATGTTATCGCGACAGTTTTTCTTTAATGTCCAAACTCCACGCAAGGTCTGCCAGTTTGCTTTGGGAAAGTTTCGGAACGCCGGAAAATTTTTCCTCCTCTTTTTTCTGTCCCACCATCGCCTTTTTTTGCGCCGGAGGAGCTTTTTTCCAAATGTAGAGTTTCGGTTTGACGGTGTAGAATTTGACGGCGCTTAAAAACAGTTCCGCGAACGGCCGTTCGTCAATTTTTACGAACGCGAACGCGACGGCAAGTCCTCCTATCGGGAGCGCCAAAGGAATAAAAACATAAAGGGTAAACACGGAATACAGAAGAAGCAGAATGACCGCGCCGACCATGAGAAAAATAAATTGACGGATTGTAAGAAATCCGATGACTTTGTCTTCAACCGTGATGAATTGTGGCACCTGGAATTGCTGCACGAAGAAAATTTTCAATTTTTAATTTTCATTAAATTTTCAATGATTTAATTTTTAATCCGTTTGAAAATTTCTAAAAATTAAAAATTTAATAGAAATTGAAAATTATGAATTAAAAATTTGTTCACTTATTCAAACGGCTCCCGATACGGGTCAACCAGATATTTATTTTGTTGCGGCGGCGCCGTTGGCGTCGGTTTTTGCGGCGGCTGTTCAGTCGTCAGTTTTTCCGGCACCTGACCCCCGGTCGCCGATTGCTGTTTGCCGGCGGTTGGCGCTTCAAGTTCATGCGTGACGTCAAGTTGCGGCGGTTGCGGCGGAACTTTTGGTTCCGGCGCAGGTTTTATTTCGGTCAGTATTGGTTGCGGCGGCTCTTTTGTTGCTTGCCCCGACCCCGCGGGCGTCGGAGTTGGTTGTTGGTTGTTGGTTGTTGGTTGTCCCGCGGTCGGTTTGATTTCAACGAGAATGGAAGGAATTTGTTCTTTATTTTTTTCCACGGTTTCGGCGGGTTTTATTTTTCGCTCCGCTCCGGCAAACGGTTTTTGCAGCTCCGTGTCAATCGGTTTTTCGGCAATCTGATCAACCCATCGCACGCCATGCATGGTTTTAAGCGTGTCCCTGATTTTAAGAAAAATCCTGTGATTGGCTTCCGATGCAACGCCAAGCGCTTTGTCCTCGTCAACTTCCAGAATGTCTTTCAGATTTTTTACAAAGTCTTTTGACGGAACAACGCCCAAAATGACAAATCCGATCTCTTCGGCAAGCTTTCCGGTTTTTTCAATGTTCAGGCCGAATTTTTTTCCAATTTCAAAAATTATCTCGGCGGTTTCCACGCTCATCATAATTTCTTTCAGGTCCTGCGGAAGCGCCTCGTAGCGCTTCAGCAATTCTTCCTGTATGTCAATGGTTTGATTTTGCGGTTCGTTCATAATGATGTTGATTATATGTTAACGCTGCTTCCGGGTTTTGGCTGGGGCGGCTTTGTTTCTTCTTTGCCTTCCCGGGCTTCTTTTATCGCTTCTTCTTTTATTGCTTCTTCAATAAGCCGTTTTAAGTCAGTTCGGGAACCGGAAAATTTTATTCCTGATTCAAGCGCTCTCCACCCGCCGGTTTTTCGTATTGTCTGAAGATCCGGGGAAAGGGTTTCCGGAGGAACCATTTTAACGGTGGTTTCGGTTCTTTCTTCCATTCCGGGCCCGACAAGCCCGGTTTTTACGGTTTTGGTTTCCGTGGTTTCCTTCATTGCCGTGTCAATTTTTTTCAAGGCATCGGCGAACGCCTTTGCCCCTTCTTTGGTTGCCGTTATCTGGTTTATTTCCGCTTGGGTAATTGTTCGCAGAAGCCGTATGCCGATGCCGGATGTGATGAATTCCGGACTTGCGTTTTCGAAGTTAAATCCTCCGCTGCGAAGCGTCTCAATAACCGCATCTTTATATTGTTCAGGATTGGTTTCTTTCAGCTTCCGTAATTCAGAATTTGTTCCTTCGGCAACCAGGGTCGGGTTTTTTGACATCATGCCGATGTCTTCATCGTTCACGCCGCTTGCGCGGAGTTTTTGTTTAAACGCGTCCTTCTGCGTTTCATTCATTTTCTCATACGCCTTTTGCCTGTTTTCCGGCTTTAATTGATTAAAGAATGTTTTTGCTTCGCTTGCTGATGCGGTCGCAAGGAGCACGGCTTGCTGTTCGGGGCGCATCTTCGTAACATCGCCTCCGTATTTTTCTGTCATGCGGGTTGCGGCGGCGGTCTCGCCGGTTCTGCCAACTTGAGCCATGGTTCGCGCCGCGTATCTTCCGCCAAGCGCGCTAACCACCGGTTTGTTTACCAGTTTGGTAAACGCTTCGGATTCGGTGATTGCGCGCGCGGCGCCGCCCACGGCTGATTGCGCGTTAAGTTTTGCGATGCGCGCGCCCGCGTACACCGGCGCCTTTGCGATTCGTTTGGCGCGGCCAAGCGCTTTTTGTCCAAGCCCGCGCACGCGCGTTGCCATTTCAATTCCCATTTTTTCCGCAACCGTTAAGGAACCGATTAAGAGCATCAGCATAAACAGAAAATGCATATTTGCGGTAAAAAATCCGGCAGTGGCAAGTCCCGTTTTTCCCGTCGTGCCAATCAATACTTGCTGGGTTGCCGCAGTGGTGGCAAAACTTTGTTCCCCGGTAAATGTCGTCATCATCGTAATGCTTAAAAACAGCATAAACATCAGCACCGGCATAAAAAATGACCACTTTAATAATTTGTCCCACCAAGTTGTCCAGTATTGACGCGTGTCAGGAAGCGCCCACGCAAGAAACACGAACGGTCCGAATATCAGGAGGAACGCGAGCGAAATCGTTCTGATGAAAATAAAGAGCGCCGCGGCAAACAGAACGAAAATCATCGTGGGTATCAAAATCAGTTTCCAGATAATTGCCGAGACGCGGGCAAAGGTAAGCAGGTCGTAACCTTGAGCCGCTTCCGTTTTGGCGCGATAGGCGAGCAGCGCGTCTTTGCATTGCGTGACAGACGCAAGAATAGAAACCGTATCTTTAAATATAAGAGGCGCGTTGGGGCTGGTTTGTCCTCCCGAGCAATCAATAGTGACCGCATTGCCGTTTGCGTCCGTCTTTCCGGTTTTTACGTGTTTTAAATTTTCATCCTCGTCTTTAATTGTTTTTGCGAGATTTTCATTTTGCGCCGCAAGATCCGCCTGCACCGATGCCTCCATAATTTTTACAAAATCGGTATTTTCCAGAATTTTGTCCGCAAGCAACCTGCCTTTGCCTTCACCGTTAATGCCGGTGCCGGCATCCACAATGCCCTGATAAAAAACATTGGCAAGGGCGTTGGTTGTGTTAATCACGAGCGTTCCGAGCGGCAAAGAAAAATTAATCAAAAGCGCTGAAATTACGAGTTTAGGAAGAATTTCGCGCACATTATATTTTGGAAAATCAAAAATGGTTCCAAGCGCTACCCACAATAAAATCAGCACATAGAACATATTGGACACGTCACGGATGATTTTCCATCCTTGCACCACAAATCCGATTTGGTCCATCGGAAGATTGAGCGCAAGCGTAACCGCCTGGTCCAAAAATCCGGCAACCATAACCAGCGGTATGCGCAGAAGCCCGGAACTTGCCCAATCCAAAAATTCCACGATGTAGCAGGTAATGCTGGTGCTGCAAAAATATTTTGGCGCCTCGGTATTGGCGGCGGCGGTAACCGTTGATTGGGTTTGCCGGTTTGCCTCGGCGTTTCTGGTGTCTTTGATCAACTGTTCGCCTTCCGAACCCGGAGGAAATATGGACCTGCTGGTAATGTCGCAATTCGGGTCGCTGATGACATCGCAGGGCTGGGTCGCGGTTTCATCCGCGGCGCGCGCCCGTTGCGTGGCTGTTTGGTTTCCGGACGCGCCAAAAAAGAAAACAGCGCCGAATACCAACACGGCAAATACAAGTTTTATCAGATTTTTTTTATGAATAAACATTATATTAAATTTCCAATTTTCAATTTTTAATTTTCATTGAATTTACAATTTTTCAATTTTTAATTCCTTCTTTCTTAACGAGGTGTTGATTTTTTGAAAAATCATAGTTAGTTCCTGCGCTTCTTGCCACAATGTTCGCATTTCCGTTTTTCTTTTCGGCAAACATTCGGCAATCATTCGCAGCCAATGTTTGGTTTCTTGCGCTTCTTTTTTCGCGATAAATATTTTGTTTTGAAAATCCTTTTTTGAACTAGCCGCGTTGGCTTCCATATAATTCGCGCCGATGCTTGTTCCGGAGCGAACGATTTGGCTAACAAGCGGTTTTGTAATGGCATCCTGTTTTATGGTTTTGCAGAATGTTATTATTTCTTTGCCAAATTTTGCAGTTCTTTCTTCCAGATC
>JAGXAD010000049.1 GCA_018971745.1 Patescibacteria group bacterium | reverse complement strand
CGTTAATTTTACCGCATCAACCACCAACTACATCTGGTTCGTGAACGGCGCAGAAATTTCCGAAGCGTCCGGCATCGGCAAAGATACCTATCATTTTGTCGCGTCCGACGCGCGCCTTATTATTATTAAAGTAACGGTTGACCCGGGATCTGATTTTGAATCCGTATCGCAAAGCGTTCCATTTCAAGCGCAAGATTATTCCGGCCTGCAAAATCTCGGCGGGGGAGGCGCCGGAACGGGAAGCGCAACCGGCGGAGGCGGAGGAATTACCACGGGAGGTTTTGGCACGCCAAATTCTTTTAATCTTGAATCGTCCGACGACAATCCCGTCCCAAACGAAAATATCACCGTAACGCTCCGCTCGTACAGTTTTGACCAAAGCATTACCCGCATCAGATGGTCCGTAAACGGCGCGACCGTGCAGGGTCCGGCAATCGGTTTAACGTCCTATTCGTTTACCGCGGGAAAAATCGGAAGCAGATATTCCATACGGGCAACCGCGTTGCTTGACGACGGAACCGCCGCAGCGCAAACGATTGTTCTGAACGTATCCGACATCCAGTTCTACTGGTGGGCCAACACCTACACGCCGAAATGGTACCAAGGAAAGGCATTGCCGGTTGTCGGCTCTCCGGTTTATGTTTACGCAATTCCCGAAGCCGCAAACGTCAATCCAAAAACCGCAATTTACAAATGGAGCATGAACGACTCGGTTCTTCCCGCCTCATCCGGACAGGGAAAATCAGTATTCCAATTTACGCCGCAGTTTTCCGGGGTCAGCGAACGCATCACCGTGTCAATTAAAAATACGGCCGGAGAATCAATCGGCGAAAAAACAATTTCCATAACCCCGACCGTTCCGCAAGTAAACGTCTACGCGCTCAAACCGCTTGAAGGCATTGCGTTCAACCAAACCGGAAACGCATTTGGGAGCAAACCGGAGGAATTTGCCGATTTTATCGCGGAGCCGTTTTATTTCGGCGTTAAAACAATATCAGACCTTATGGTTACTTGGAGTTTTAATAACCAACCCGTAACGCAAACTCCGGCGCGGCCAAACATTTTTGGCATTCAGGCGCCAAAAGGTTTTATTTCCGACCAATTCGTATCCGTGCAAATTTCAAACCCGAAACAAAAAAACGAATCCGCCGCACAATCGTTTACCGTAAATTATAATCGGACGCAATAAACATGATTGGTCAAAAACAAAAAAAAATAAGCATATTTTCTTTCGCCGGCATATTTTTGCTGTCCGGATTTATTTTCATTCTTGCCGTACCAGCGCTTGCGGAAACGTGTCAGGATCCAGCGGGCGGATCGTGCGTTACGCCGACGCAAAACGGAAACGGAGGACAAGAACTGTTTCCCGGAGCGTGCGTAACGTTTCTTGGCATCGGACAAATTGGCCTCTGTCCTGAAAAATTTGCGTTTGGCGCCTATCTTCGAACTCTGTACGCGTTTCTGCTTGCGTTTGTCGCGATTGCCGCGTTCGGCGGCATTACCTACGGCGGGCTGTTATACGTACTTTCCGCCGGAAACGTCAGCAGTACCGATGAAGCAAAAAAATGGATTTGGAACGCGCTTATCGGCATTTTCATTACCGCGATTTCATTTATTATCCTGCACACCATTAATCCTGACTTGATTACAAATTTTAACCTTGACCTTTCCAAATATCAAACAAACGCCCAACAACAAACCCCAACGCGGTAGTACCCTAGGTTTCAACATGCGGCGGCTCTTATCTTCAGTGCGTTCCTGTTGATATATAATATACAGTTAAAATAATGCGTTATGAATCAATTTGATGTAAAAAAAAATATTATCTACGGAATTGCCGCATTGATTATTCTCGGCGCAATCGGCGGTATGATTTATTATTTTCTTTTACGGACTGCCCCGACAGCGCCGCAAACCGGCTTTGGCACGCTTCCTAACATTCCAAGCGGCGGAGGAGCGGGCGGAGGCATGGGTGCCACGCAACAAGGCGCAACAGGAGAAATTATTTCCGCAACCACAACCCTGACCGGGACGCTTGACATCGGCACTACCACGCCCAACGCGTTACAGCAAATTATTGCAAAACCGATTTTGAACCCGACGCTTTCTCAAAAGGGAGACGTGATTCTTTATTTTGTTCGAGCCGGCGGCAAAGCGGAATCGGCTGATTTGAACGGAGAAAATATAACGCAAATTTCAAACCTAACAATTCTAAATATGCTGAACGCGGCGTGGCAGCCAGTATCAAAACAAAAAAACATTATTTCATATCTTGACAAGGAAACCAAAAAAACATTCGTGATGACCGTGGCAACCGCGACCCAAACCGCGTTTCTCCCGGAAACAACCGTGGACGCGTCATGGTCTCCTGACGGAAATTCAATCGCGTATCTTACGCGGCAAAACAACACTGCATCTTTATTTATTTCGGGCTCCTCCGGAAAATCAGGAAAATTTATGTTCTCGCCGACCATACCGGATTTTTCAATTCAGTGGGCGGCAAAAAATAAAATTTTATTTGTTACCAAACCATCCGGACTTGCCCCGGGCATGGCATATCTTTTTGACACGAACGCAAAATCATTTTTCAAAATCATTGACCGCGCATTCGGGCTTACGGCGTCAGCATCATCGGACGGGAAACTTCTGTTAAGCGCCGGGGCGAATGACGCGGGCGGCAAACCAAACGCTTTCCTCGGCAACATTGACGGAAGCGGAATGCGCCAGCTTCCGTTCGCAACCATGCCCGAAAAATGCGCATTCGGCCCAAAAAACACAAATCTTTTTTGCGCAGCGCCCCAAAACATGTCCGCGTTTGAAATACTTCCGGATGACTGGTACATGAGTAAGGGATTCTTTTCCGACAATATTATTGTCATAAATACAAAAACATTTGCCGTAACCGAGCTTACTCCGCCCTTGCCTGTTGACGCAATAAATCTTTTTCTTTCCCCGCAGGAGGATTTTCTTTTTTTCCAGAACAAAAAAGATTATTCTCTGTGGCGCCTGAAGTTAAAATAGAAAAAACGCCCCGACCGCAGTCGGGGCGTTTTTGCGCCATCATTTTAAATTTTGATTTTTAATTTTTGAATTTATGATTACGGATTCGGCCGTATCACAATCGCGCGATACGGATCCCGTCCCACGCTTTCAGTAACAATATCCGGATACTCCGCCAGCACAATGTGAATAATGCGCCGCTCGTACGAAGTCATCGGGTCAAGCCGAATTTCTTTGCGATACAAACGGACTTTTTTTGCAAAGCCGCGGGCGGCTTCTTTTAATTCCTCAACCTGATGAGCGCGATAGCCGTTCACGTCCAAAGAAAAACGGGCAACCAATTCTCCTTTTTCCTTCCGAATAATTCTTTTTACGACATGTTCCAAAGCAAGAAGGTTCTGCCCGCGTTCGCCGATTAATATTCCCGCGTCAGCCGTAACGATGTTAAAAGAAACGTCATCGGCGCTGGTCGCATACGGAGATTCTTCAATTGAAAAATCAACGCCAAGGGCGCGGAGAATTTCACTGGTTTTATTTTTAATTTGTTCCTTGATTTTCGTATCCATATTCATTTGTTTTTTTATTCACCCAAACCTGTTGCATAATACCAAACGCATTGGAAATTGTCCAATACAAACTGAGCGCCGATGAAAACGAAAGCGCGGTAAAAAAAATAACAACAGGAAGAAAATACTTCATCTGCATGGAAAGCGCGTACGAAAAATCATTCTGTTTTTTAACGCCCGCGGAAGCATTGGGCGGAGGCGTTGTTACGTGCGCCAAATAAAACTGCGACGCCCCGGCCAAAAACGCAAGAACCCAATTTTTTTTAAGCGATAGGTCAATAAATCCCAAAAAAACGGCATTAATGCTTTCCGGACGGTTAATAAAACCATAGAGTCCGTCAAGCTGACTTGCGTCCAATCCGCGCAAAAACACCTGATAAAGCGCAATAAAAATAACAAGCTGCACAATCATGGGAAGGCACCCTGAAAAAGGATTTACGCCGTGCTCTTTATACAGCTCCATTGTTTTTTTTGCCTGTTCTTCTTTATTATTTTTATGCGCCTCTTGTATTGCTTTTAGTTTTGGTTGAATGGCGGTCATTGCTTTTTGCGAACGAAGCGAATGAAGCGTAAGAGGAAGAATGGCTAATCGCACCGCAAGCGTAAATAAAATAATGGCAACGCCAAAATCATGATACGGAACAATGTTATAAACAAAAATAAGGCCGTTCAATAACGGCAGATACGCGATCTCGCGATACAAAAAAGAAAGCGGATTCAAAACAAAAACAAACGAAAAAATATTATAAAATCTGATTTCCTCTGCTCTTTTGTTGATTTTGCTTTATTGCGCATCTAACGCGCGCGGAAACGGGATCGTACCCGCCCGCCGAAAACGGATGACACCGCAAAACACGCTTAAAGGAAACCACAATCCCAACAAGAAGTCCATATTGACCAAGCGCTTGTATCGTATATTCTGAACAGGAAGGAAAAAATCGACAACGCCGATGCGGCGCGTACGCAAAAAAATTTCCGTGATCCGGAGAAAAAAATTTTTGATACAACCTGATGCCCGCAATAAAAACAAACGTCATAAAATCATGCGAATGGATTGAAAAAACGCTTCCAAATCCTGAAAAAAAATAGCCGGTTTTGCTTCCGCGGCATTCTTTGAAAAAACAAACGCCATATCGTATCCCGCGCGTATTCTTCCAAGATTTTTACGAATCCATTCGCTGGTCCTTCTTTTTAAAAGATTGCGAACCGCGCTTTTTTTTGAAACCTTGACGGAAACAACAAACGCAAAACAACTTTGTGGCGCATTGTTTTTCCTGTACATCACCACCCCGTATTTCCAAGAGACGCGCCGGGATGATTTGTGATACATTCGGCGAAAATCGTCTTTTTTATACAACCTGTATTTTTTGGCAAGAACCATGAATTTTATACGACAAGGCGCGCTCTTCCTTTCTTTCTTCTTCGGGCAAGCACACGGCGTCCCGCGGAATGCGCCATCCTTTTTAAAAAACCGTGTTTTTTATTCCGTTTTCTTTTTTTAGGCTGATAGGTAACTGACATATAATTACAATTTATAATTGTTAAAAATAATTTTTTAATGCAATGTCACCGGCGCGTTAAAACATATTAACACCCCATACACACCTTATTCTCTTTTTTATTGTTTCTCTTGCGCTTCTTAATACACTATACTTAATTTTATGGATCCACAGCAAATTTGGAAAACTGCGCTTACTGAAATAGAAATCAACGTTTCTCAAGCAAATTTCATCACCTGGTTTAAAGAGGCAAATCTTTCGCGCGTGCAAGACGGTTGCGCGATTATTTCCGTGCCCAACGCCTTTTCGCGGGCGTGGCTTGAAAATAAATACAATAAATTCATTCTTCGCGCACTTCATAATATTACTCCGGAAATCAAAGAAATACAATACGTCATTAACCAAACCCAGCCAAAACGCAACGAATTTGGCCGCCAGCGGATGCAAAAAAAGAAATTTGTTATTCCAGAAGAAGAATTTCTCTACAACGAACAGCTGGATTTGAAAGACACCGCAATCAACACAGACACTAATTTAAATCCAAAATACGACTTTACCAGCTTTGTGGTTGGTTCGTTTAACGAACTTGCCAACGCCGCGGCGCAATCGGTCATAAAAAATCTCGGGTCCGCCTACAATCCGCTGTTTATCTACGGCGGCGTCGGCCTCGGAAAAACCCACCTGATACAAGCAATCGGAAACGGCGTGCTCCAACAAAATCCGAATATAAAAGTAAAATACTTGCCTGCCGAAAAATTTATGGGGGAAATTGTGGAAGCAATCACGAACAAAACCATGAATGAACTGAAAGAACGGTATCGGGTCTGCGACTTGCTGATTATGGACGACATTCAATTTATCGCCGGCGCAGAGAAAATGCAGGAAGAA
>JAGXAD010000048.1 GCA_018971745.1 Patescibacteria group bacterium | reverse complement strand
CGGTGTCGGATTTCTTGGTTGCGGTGCTGATGTACATTCCGAATGTGCTGGTTGCGGCCGTCATTTTGGTGATTGCCGCGCTCGTTGCGGATACGCTTGAGCGGATTGTGCGCGGATCCGTTGCGGCCGCAGGGTTTCGTAGCTCGTTTGCCGGCGTGGTAACGCGATGGGCAATTTGGATTTTTGCCGTCATCGCGGCATTGCAGCAGCTCGGCGTTGCGACTTTGTTCTTGCAGACCCTGCTTACGGGTTTGGTCGCGATGCTCGCACTTTCATTCGGGCTCGCATTCGGTTTGGGCGGTAAAGATGTTGCGGCATCATTTCTAGAGCGGATGAAAAGAGATATGTCTGACCATCATATGTAATTCTGATGAGATTGAGAATCTGCCCCCCGCTCCGACCGAGGTCGGAGCGGGGTTTTGTTATGCCCTTGATAAAATAATATGCTTTGCTATAATGGAATTAGCTGGATTTTCATATTCAGCGAGTCGGCTGAGTCGACCAGCCGCTAAGTCAAATGGGTTCAGAACCTGTTTGGCTTATTCTTTTATCCACAACTTGTGCTATTGGTTGGGCTTGACAAGTTTTTTGGCGTGGCTATAATGGATAGGTATGATGAAATCTTATAAAAGTGATAAGAAACAAGCGGCTATTTGTTGGTGTCTTCCGGGTAGGGGTCCCTTACCGCCAGCAAGCTAACACCCGTCCTTTTTGGATGTTCGGAGCCGCTTGGAAAAGCGGTTTTTCGTTTGTGCGCAGTTGAAAATCAACAACTAATAATAATTTTTATTTTGTTGTTAGTTGTTGGTTGCCAGCGGTTGATACGGACAGCGCGGAACGCATTTTGAAAATTAAATAAACCTACATACTAAATTTAGTGTAGGGCAGGTAAAAAGAAAAAAATAAAAATAAGGGCGTATGGCGGATGCCTAGGGATATCAAGGCGATGAAGGACGCGGCGTGACGGCGATATGCGTCGGGGAGGTGTCTAGCAACCTTTGATCCGGCGATTTCCGAATGGGGAAACCCAATCGCGGTAATACGCGATTGCCGTGTCTCACTATCGTTCGACATAATTTGCAATTTTCAATTCTCAATTTTCAATAAATTTTCAATGAAACAATTTTTAAATCCGTCATTGAAAATTGAAAATTAGAAATTGAAATTTGCGTGGCGAGCGGCAGCGAGGCACGGCGCGTACCCGGGGAAGTAAAACATTTCAGTACCCGGAGGAAAAGAAAACAATATTCAGTTAAATAAGTTTTTGAGTTTCGGCAGCCTTCGGTTGCCTCGCAGTTGAGGAGTTTGTTAACTCCGCAACTGATTAAACTCATTAACTTATTAACTGAATCCATTCCCCAAGTAGCGGCGAGCGAAACGGGAACAGCCTAGAGCGATTTTTGATTTCTAGTTTACTAGGGAAAAAGATTCGCAGTTGCAAGATTGTAGCGTCCCGCCCTTTTGTCTACTTAAAAACTTTTTCTTGATTTCAAATTAATGTGCTGTATTTTTTGGATTTCAAGATAATCAATCTTCAGTAGACATAAGGGCGGGAGAGGGCAAAAAATCGAAACTTCGTTAGGAGAAGTTGCCTGGAAAGGCAAACCACAGAGGGTAACAGTCCCGTATCCGAAAACGGTTTCGTGCTCTTTGTTACTGTTCTTAAGTACTGCCCCGTTCGAAGACTGGGCAGGAATCCGGGTCGACTAAGACCCAAGGCTAAATACTTGATATCACCGATAGTGAACGAGTACCGTGAGGGAAAGGTGAAAAGCAGCCCGATGAGGGCGATGAAATAGTACCTGAAACCATACGTTTACAAGGAGTCAGCGCGGTGTCTCACTGGCGTTCGACACCGCTTAAATTCAAAATCCAAAAATCAAAAGTCAAAATAAATGAAAGAAAATTTTTCAAAGAAAAATTTTTAATCTAAAATTTTGCATTTTGCATTTTAAATTTTGACTTTAGGTGGCGAGCGACAGCGAGACACCGCCATGACGTGCCTATTGAAGAATGAGCCAACGAGTTTTTGGATACTGCTCGATTAACCCCGCCCTTTTGACTATTGATTATTTCGTTATACGCTTTGAGATATGCATTACGTTTATGTAATCCAAAGCATCTCGAAAAATTTTCTGTACATTGGCAATGCCAAGGATCTGAAAAGAAGATTTGTAGAGCATAACAATAAACAGGAGATTGCTACGAAAGCGTATGCTCCGTTTAAACTTGTTTATTACGAAGCATATTTTGACAAACGAGATGCTTTGGATAGAGAGAAAAAATTAAAGCATCATGGAAGCGTGATTGGACATCTCAAGCGAAGAATTAAATATAGTATTGCGAAATAGTGTCAAAAGGGCGGGGTGAGTCACAGCGAAAGCGAGTGTTAATAGCGCGTCTTAAATTTTTGAGTCAATTCGCGATTCGTCGCGGGTGGACTCATTGATTTATAAGTAGTATTCAAAAGACCCGAAGCCAGGCGAGCTTACCATGAGCAGGTTGAACTCTGACGAAAGTCAGAGGAAGGACCGAACCGGTGGGTCGTACAACGCCCTCGGATGACTTGTGGTAAGAAGTGAAAAGCTAACCGAGCCTGGGAATAGCTGGTTCTCTCCGAAATAGCTTTAGGGCTAGCGTCGGATCATGTTTCCTGCGGGGTAGAGCACTGGAAGGTCTATATTTGTCGAAAGACAGGTGGACCTATCAAACTCCGAATACGCGGGAAATTATTCCGGCAGTCAGCAGGTGGGGGCTAAGCTCCATCGTGCGCGAAGGGAAGAGCCTAGACCGTCAAATAAGGTCCCTAAATCTATGCTCAGTGGCGAAGGTGGTGGAGTTTCTTAAACAGCGAGGAGGTTGGCTTAGAAGCAGCCATCCTTTAAAGAGTGCGTAACAGCTCACTCGTCAAGAGATTCTGCGCTTAAGATTCAACGGGGCTAAGCATAGTACCGAAGTTACGGGTTAGCGCATCTCACTGAGGTGAGATGCTAAATGCAAAATGCAAAAATCAAAATGCAAAATTTAGGAATTATTGAATTTTGCCACGGGCAAAATTCAACTTCACCATAATTTTGAGATTTGAGATTTGAATTTTGAATTTACGCATCTCGCTTGAGCGAGATGCGTTAACGGTAGGAGAGCATTTTCTTTGCCGTGAAGGTTGACCCGCGAGGGCGACTGGAGCGAAGAGAAGAGAGAATGTTGGCACAAGTAACCACAATACCGGTGAAAATCCGGTACGCCGAAAGCTCAAGGTTTCCTTGGCAATGAAGATCATCCAAGGTTTAGTCGGTCCTAAGGTAATGGCGAAAGCCGCAGCCGATGGACATACGGTTAATATTCCGTAACCGTCTTTTCGACCAACGGCAGGACGAAGTTTAGTATGGTGAGCGCATTATTGGATTTGCGTTCGCGGCATAAGGATCCGTTCCTGGCAAATCCGGAACGGCGGATTTAATTCCGAATCCAAATGCAGCGAAAATTTTTTGAGCAATCTTAAGAAATTCATCAAAGCAAACTTCCCAGAAAATTGTCTAGGATTATCGGAAAGACGACCGTACCGCAAACCGACACAGGTGAGCAGCTCGAGTAGAGTAAGGCGAACGAGCGAGACTTCGTTAAGGAACTCGGCAAACAAGCAGCCGTAAGTTCGCAATATGGCTTTCCCGCCCTTTTGATTAATAATAAGTGTTGGGCTAAAACGAAAAAAGTTTTTGAGATATATTTTCGTATTTTGGCACATACATTTGTTTAATCAAAAGGGCGGGACGCAGCTAAAGTACCCCTGGCAACTGTTTACCAAAAACACAGGTCCGTGCTAACTCGCAAGAGGATGTATACGGGCTGACGCCTGACCAATGCGAGAAGGTCAAGGGCGGTTGTCGCTCGGCGCAAGCCGAGCGGCTCTCTGCCACAAGCCCTCGTCAATGTCAGCGATAACTATAATCGTTCTAAGGTAGCGCAATTCCTTTTCGGGTAAGTTCCGAAGCGCACGAAAGGCGTAATGACTGGGGGACTGTCTCAACGAAGTGCTCGGTGAAAATACAGTACCGGTGAAGATGCCGGTTACCTGCAGTTAGACGAAAAGACCCCGGGAGCTTTACTGTAGCTTGGTATTGGGTCTAGGTTTTTGATGCGTAGCATAGGTGGGAGGATACGAGATTCCGGTTCCGGCCGGGATTGATCCGCCAGTGAAATACCACTCTTTAAAAATTTAGATTCTAACCGATCCGAAACCCCGCCCTTTTGATTAAACAAGTTTATATATGTTAAAGACACAAAATGATATTCCAAAATTTTTTGTGTTTCAGTTTAATCCGTATTATTAATCAAAAGAGCGGGGAAAGCGGATCGAGACAGTGCCTGGCGGGCAGTTTTTGTGGGGCGCAATTCTCCTAAAGAGTAACGGAGAAGTTTAAAGGTTGGCTTAGTCCCGATGGAAACGGGACGGGACGCGCAAATGCACAAGCCAGCTTAACTGCAAGACGGACATGTCGCGCAGATGCGAAAGCAGAAATTAGTGAACCGATGGCTACGATATTTATTCACGCTTGGGTTTTCAATAACCTAAGTGTGGGTATGTATTACTTATTAGAACAAGGCCAAAGATTATCGGACAAAAGCTACCCCGGGGATAACAGGCTAGTTCCGCCCAAGAGTTCATATCGACGGCGGAGTTCGGCACCTCGATGTCGGCTCAACTTATCCTGGCGCTGGAGAAGGTGCCAAGGGTTCGGCTGTTCGCCGATTAAAAAGTTACGCGAGCTGGGTTCAAACCGTCGTGAGACAGGTTGGTCTCCTATCTACTGCAGGCGCCGATACTTGAAGGAAGTCGTTCCTAGTACGAGAGGACCGGAACGAACGAACCTCTGGTCTGCGAGCTCTACCGCCAGGTGGACTGCTCGGTAGCTATGTTCGGACGGGATAAGTGCTGAAAGCATATAAGCGCGAAGCCCATCCTAAGATGAGGTATCATAGATCCGTGAGAGATGATCACGTTGATAGGCCGCAGGTGTACGCACAGCAATGTGTTGAGCCGAGCGGTACTAATAGATCATTTTATTATTTCTTTTTATTCTGCCCTGCACTAAGTTTGGTAATTATAAAGTAGGTTTTTAATATTTTATTTTATTTCTTATGAATAACGATGAACGATTTCCATTTGAAAGGGCCGTTGAACATGAAACTGAAGAACAGAAGGTGATTCAAAAAGTAAAGGAGAAATCAGGAGAAAAAGGAAAAGTTATTGACCCTTTGGTTGAAGAAATTTTGCGATTGCAGGTTAAGCGCAAAAAAATTGCGGGGAATTCCGGATTATCTTTTGAAGCGCCGGCGTTGATTGAGCAGCTTGACGCGCAGATTAATCGTTTGAAAAGCATGAGAAAAGCTGGATGGAAGAAAGAAGAAAAAAAGTAATATCAGAAAAAATACTCCGACTTGCTCCGCACAAAGGTTTTGGCTTGCTGGTGTTTTATCTGTGTGTGCTCCACCTCTTCCCATTCCGAACAGAGAAGTGAAAGCACACAGACTTGATGATACTTGAGAGCTTGGCTCTCTGGGAAAGTAGAGTACGCCAGCATACCAATGTTTTTGTGCGGTGGTACAGAAATAAAGGGAGAAAAAAAGTCGTGTTCTACGGCTTTTTTTCTTTTCAAAAAATCGGTATACTTACTTTATGGATTTTCGCAGAAAACGGCAATTTGTAATTTTGCTGACGGTCGCCGCCGTTGCGGCGGGCATATTGTTTTTGTTTGCGCGCCGGCTGATTCCCCAGCCGACCTGTTTTGACAACAAAAAAAATCAAAACGAGGAAGAGGTTGATTGCGGCGGCGTGTGCGCGCCTTGCGCCTTGAAACACCAGGAGCCGCTTGCTTTGTCCTGGCCTCCCCGTTTTTTTCTCATTGACGAACACCGGTATGACATTGTTGCGGAATTGAGAAATCCCAATTTGGCTTTGGG
>JAGXAD010000180.1 GCA_018971745.1 Patescibacteria group bacterium | reverse complement strand
ATAAAAATCGCGGTAAAAATAATGCCCATCGCGATAATGCCCGGCGCGATAAATTGAATGTAGTTTCCTCCTCCGGCGCGTTGATAAATCGGCCCGAACCCAAATCCAAGCGCAACCAAAAATAAAATCGGCTGGCCCAATGACCCAATCATTCTTGCGCGCGATCGGACATAGCGCTTTAATTGCCTTAGCCATAAAATATAAATTGCGTTCATGGTTTTTTCTTAACCTTGAATAACAAAACCGATTCGTTCCATGGCAATAAAACCGTATCCCCAGACAATTGGCAGCCACATCGGAATGCCACCGAAGTCTGGCTTTATAAATGATTGATAGCCGCTGACGCGCGTGCCGATTATTTCAACGATTGCGCCAATCACCGCGCCGTACGCGAAAATAATCAATTCGGTTTTATCTTTATGAACATAAATCAACCCCAAAGTTAACACAAAATAAATTATAAAGAGCAAAACATTATTTTGCCAAAATAAATGTGACAACAGTATGCCAAAAAGAATTGGCAAAGTTTCAACAAACATTTTAAAAAATTTATTCATATTTTATTATCTCCGCCACATTTTGCGGTGCATGCGCATGTGGTCGGCTCCGGTTGCCTCTTCATTCCGCATCATGCGGCCGGTAAGCGCAATGAACGCGTCTTCAAGCGACGCTGAATTTGTTTTTTGTTTTAATTCATTCGGCGCGCCCTGCGCCACAATTTTCCCGTGATCAATAATGGCAACCACATCCGCGGCGCGATCCGCTTCCTCCATATAATGCGTGGTGAAAAACACGCTCATGCCTTCTTTTTGGTTTAAATTTTTTACGTAACTCCAGATGTGGTTTCTCGTTTGCGGGTCAAGACCGAGCGTGGGTTCGTCCAAAAACAAAATTTTCGGGCGGTGCAAAAATCCGCGCGCGATTTCAAGCCTGCGCTTCATGCCGCCGGAAAAATGTTTTACCAAATCGTCTTTTCTGTCCCACAATTCAACGAATGCAAGCAGTTCCTGAATTCTCGGGCGCCGCGTTGATTTCGGAATGCCGTACAGAACTCCGTGAAATTCCATGTTCTCGTACGCCGTGAGTTCATCGTCCAAACTTTGGTCCTGAAACACAATGCCAAGGGATTTTCGCACGCTGTTTTGATTTGCCGCCGGATCA